>NZ_JAKTNU010000006.1 GCF_022760955.1 Thermus neutrinimicus | reverse complement strand
GAAGGCGCGGAAGTCCCTTGGGGTTATGCCCTATGGAGGTTTTGACGTGTACATAGGGAAGGGGCTCTAAAGCCTTGGCCCCAACAGCGACAGGCTGAGCCAGGGCAGGATCCAGGGGCACCCGCACGGTGTGCTCGTGGCTGGGGGAAGCAAGCCCATACGGATCTACCACCCGCTTGGCGGTAGCGGGGATTTCCTTTACCCCGGGAATACCTTCCGCCCGCACCTCTGGGATCCGGGGTGCGTCCTTCTTGGCCCGCAGGATCCCCAAAGCCCCCTTGATAGCGGTACCGAAGACATGGGTTACCAGAGCGTAATCCCCCTCTACCGGCGGTACCCGCCATTCGATGACCCAGGAATCGCTCGGCCC
Organism: Thermus neutrinimicus; assembly: GCF_022760955.1. Lineage (NCBI taxonomy): Bacteria > Thermotogati > Deinococcota > Deinococci > Thermales > Thermaceae > Thermus > Thermus neutrinimicus. Next base: position 103,924 of record NZ_JAKTNU010000006.1, on the reverse strand, counting down.
CGCCAAAGCGGTCTGGGAGCCCACCACAAGGTTCTTCGGATTGCCCTGGTAGTACAGGTACTCAAAGACCCCGCCCACTATGTGGAACGTGCTGGTAAGGTTAGGCCCAACGTTAAGAAAGTAGATGCGCAGATAGTCCCCGGGACGAACTGGTATGGGTTCGTGTACATAACGGAAGTTCTTACCATTGAACATCACGTAAAGGGCCTTTCCATCGTAAAAATCGCGCCCTGAAGCGTAAACCTCACTCTGGATTATGTAGAGCTTGAGGTCCGGCCCCCGGCCGAGCTCCCGCTCCATCCGATACTTCTCCTTGGGCTCCACCACGATCATCCCAAACTGGCCCCCCATGGTGTGGGCCATAATGCCGTGACCCCCAGGGGCGCAGTGATACATAAAAATCCCAGGAAAATCTGCCGTAAAGCTGAACCCCCGGGTTTCCCCCGGTTGGACATTGCCCAGGAACCTCGAGGTCTGAGTGTTGGCGGCATGGATGGACAGACCATGGGTAACGCTATCCGAATTCCGAAGGGTGATGTATACGGTATCCCCCTCCTCCACCACCAGCATGGGCCCAGGGCTCATGTCGTTGAATGAGAAGCCCCTGAGGTAAACCCCTTTATCCACCTCGAAGATGCTAGAGCGGGCCTCGAGGGTAAAGTGCCTTTCCACCGCTATGCCCGGAACCCCTAAAACCAACCCTACGAGTATGCTTAAAACTTTGCGCATCTTTCACCTCCTAGGTCCTTACTCGGACCTCTACATCCGTGTTTTAGCACCACCTCCCAAGGACAGGTGTCCTTGTGACAAATGTCCCAAAGTAGGATACTCGCGCCGAACACCTTACCTACCCTTGACCTCGGTCAAAGCGTTGCATGCAGGGATAGGGATATCCTCGAGGTCATGAGGCTAGCCTTTGTGGGTTTAGGCTTGCTCTTCACGGGGCTAGGGTTCTTAGGGGCTTTCCTCCCCATCCTCCCCTCCACCCCCTTTTTCCTGATAGCGGCCTATCTCTTTTCCCGAAGCCACCCCCGCCTCGAGGCCTGGCTCCTTTCCCTACCCCAGGTAGGCCCCTTGGTGAAAAACTACCGGGAAGGCCGGGGCATCTCCAAAAAGACCAAGGTCCTAGCCACGGCCTTGGCCTTGGGGGCAGCGGGCATAAGCGCTTACGGCCTACCCCATCCTGCAGGCCAAGTAGCCGTGCTCCTCCTTATCGCCTATGGCCTCTACTTCATCTGGTCGCGGGTCCCCACCCTAGCGCCGGAGGAAGGCCCAAAAGACCAAGAGCTCCCAGAGGGCTAGAAAACCCAAGGGCCCATCCCGGTCTTCCCGGGATGGGCACGAGCTCCCTTTCCCCGGACACGGTTTGGGAGCGGTCAAGTGCCTTCCTGGGAGCTTTGGGGACAATTTCCAGTTTGGGGGAGCCTTTACCTTCCCCTGCCCTCCATAAATGGCCACCCTCTTGCTGGGAGTTTACCATGTAAGCATGCCGGTGCGGAGCCTCTTAAGACGCGAGGAGTCCTACGCTCTCCATGCGCTTTTGTTGTTGGCCGAGGAACCCGGCCTAAGCGCGGCGGAGGTCGCCGCCAAGCTCAAGGCCCCTCCTGCCTTCATGGCCAAGGTTCTCTCCAAGCTGGCCAAGGCAGGCCTGGTGGAAAGCCGCATGGGCCGGACCGGGGGGGTGTGGCTCCGGATTCCCCCAGAGGAGATCACCCTCCTCAGGGTGATGGAAAGCCTCTCCGGTCCCGTGGCCATAGATCTTTGCGCCACCTTAAAGCGCTGCCCCACCGAGGAGAGGCGGGGATTCTGCTACCTAAAGCCAAGCCTGGTGCGCATGAACCAGGAGATCCGGAAAACCCTTGCAGGTTTCACCCTAAAGGACCTCCTGCCCGAGACCACCAAGACCGCTTGACCCAGGTCATGGCGGTAAACCCCCATGGGCGCCAAGCTTAGGAGGGTATGGTGGAACTCACCTTAAAGACCACGGTAAACGAGGTGCTCCAACGCTATCCGGAAGCGGTGAGCCTACTCAACGAGTTGGGTATAGATACCTGCTGCGGCGGGGCCGATCCCCTGGAAGAAGCCGCCCGCCAAGCGGGGAAGAACCCAGAGGAGGTGTTAACTGCCCTCCTGGCCTTTTTGGGGAGGCGAGGATATGAACCTTCAGAAGAAGGCCCGCTACGGTGAGGTCCGCGGGGTGGAGCTCCTGGCCGACCACCCGGAGGTACGCCTGGTCCTCTTTAGCCTGCAAAAAGGGCAGGAGGTGCGGGGCCAAGGGGAGCCAAGGGTGCACCTCCTTTGCCTCGAGGGGGAGGGCGTCCTGTGGGCCGGGGAGCGCACCCTCCCCGCCACCCCGGGCACCCTCCTGGCGGTAGAGCCCGGGGAAGCCCATGGGGCCAAAGCCGGGGAGGGAACCCTTTTGGTGCTTGGCATCATCACCCCCAGGCCATGATTCCGGCGAGCCGGCTGGCCCTCACCACCGCCCTCCTCTGGTTCCTGGCCGCGGGGCTGGTGGGCCTGCTTCTAGGCCTGGGCCTCGTGCCCTACAGCTGGAGGCCCGCCCACGCCCACATGCAACTTCTGGGCTTCGTGAGCCTAATGATCTACGGGGTGGCCTACCACGCCTTGCCCCGATTCCGAGGGGTGGCCTTCCGTAGGCCAGGACTGGCTCTCTTCCAGGTGCTCTTGGCCAACCTCGGACTTCTAGGGATGGCCTTAGCCTGGGGCCTGGGGCTTGGAACCCAGATATGGGGGCTTTTCGCTCTCCTTTCGCTTTTGGCAGGGAGCCTCTTCGTCCTCCTCATGCTGGAAGTACTCTGGCGCTAAGGGTTCTTCGGACCTTACCAAGGAGAAGAGTATGCGTGCGACCAGTGTTCCCCTTAAGAGCGTGGCCCTCCCCACGGAGCACGGGGGCTGGGGGTTTACCCTAGAACCCCTCCTCCTCGGCCTGTTCCTCTCGCCGGGACCCCACACCCTGGGGCTATCCCTCCTGGGCCTTTTCGGGTTCTTGGCCCGGCACCCCTTGAAGTTGGCCTACCAGGACCTACGGAAGGGGAAGCGCTACCCCCGTACCCAACTGGCCTTGAAGGTGGGCGGGGCCTATTCCGCCTTGGCCCTTCTCGGCCTTCTCCTTACCGCCCTGACCGCGCAAGGCCCCTTCCTCCTTCCCCTCCTCCTGGCCCTGCCCTTGGGGGCCTACATGCTCTGGGCGGATGCCCTAAACCGCTCCCGGGACCTTTTCCCCGAGGTGGCCGCCGCCTTGGCCATGGCCTCCTTGGCCCCAGCCGGGGTTCTGGCCGGGGGCCTTGGGCCGGAGACCGCTTTGGGAAGCTTCCTGGCCTTGGCCCTGAGGGATGTGGCCGCCCTCTACTACGCCCGTACCCAGGTGCTCAGGGCCCGGGGAAGTAACCCTAAGCTTTACCCCGCCCACCTGGCCCTTTGGGCCTCCTTACTCCTGGCCCTCCTCCTCCAAGGCCAGGGGCTTCTGCCCGCTCCCACCACCCTTGCCCTTTTCCTCCTGGCCCTGTATGGAAGTCTGGCCCTCTTAAGGCCACCGGTGGAAGCCAAGGTCATCGGCTGGACACAGATGGGCTTTGGCCTTCTGGTGGTCCTGGCCACCGCTTTGGGCTACACCCTCCAGGGCCTTCCCACCGCCCTTTTGGGGGTGCCCCTTTTGCACCGGTTCCTGGGATGGGCCCTGGTGGGCCTGGCCTTTCTGGCAGGTCTTTACCTCCTCCTCCGGAAGGAGGTCAACAGGCCCGTGCGCATCCTGCTGGGCCTTTACGACCTGAATGCCCTCTTGGGCCTCCTCTACCTGGCCTTTTTCTGGAAACCCCTTCCCCACCCCCTTTTAGCCCTTATCGGGGTGGCCCTCCTTCACCTCCTCCTGAAAAAGCCCCACCCCTGGCCCGGGGTCGGCTTCCTCCTCCTGGGGTTCCTCCTTCTTTGGCACTGAGGCCCATGGTGGCCAAAACCACCCTCCCCCTTCCGCTCCCTGGGAAAATGTAAGCATGAGGAAAGCCTGGGGGATTCTCCTCCTCCTTCCCTTGGCCGGGGCCCTTTATGCCCTGTGGAGCCAGCCCGCACCGCCTTGGGGTGGGTCGGGAGATGTGGCTTGGGAGCTGGCCCAGGCCCCACCTGAACGCCTGCAGGAGGTGTACGCCAAGGCCCATCCCGCCGTTTTGCGCATCGATGGCCCGGAGGGAGGCCGGGGCACGGGGTTCTTTTACCGGGAGGGCCTGGTCCTCACCGCCTACCACGTGGTGGCGGAGGGCGGGCCTTATACCCTGGTGCTCGCCAACCAAAAGCGGGCCACGGCCACCCTCCTGGGTTTCGCCGAACCCCTGGACCTGGCCATCCTGGCCACGGAGGCCCAAGCCCCCGCCCTCCTTTCCCTGGAAACGCAAAGGCGCCCCCAGGTGGGGGAAGCGGTCTTGCACATCGGCAACGGGCGCAACCAGTTCATCGCCCCCCGGTATGGGCGCATCACCCGCCTTTTCGTGGACCCCTCGCCTTTCCTGCCTTCAGGTTTGGTGGAAACCAGCCTGCCCCTCTCCCCTGGGGACTCGGGCGGACCTGTGCTGGACCTCGAGGGGAAGGCGGTGGGGGTGGCGGTGGCCATCGGCCAGACGGAGGAGGGCTTCCGCAGCTTCTTCACCCCCCTCCTGGGCCGGGACCAGGTCCTGTCGGGGATGGAAGGGGGTAAGCGAAGCTACTGGCCCTATCTGGGCCTGAGGGGGCCCAGGGCCTTAACCCCGGAGCTGGCCCGGGAGCTGGGCCTGCCCCCAGGTGGGGTGCTGGTGGGCGAGGTGGTTCCGGGCGGGGCCGCCCACCGGGCAGGGCTAAGGGGGTTGGAGGCAGGAGGGGTGCCGGATGTGATCCTCGAGGTCAACGGGGTCAAGGTGAACAGTTTCGAGGACCTCCTGCGGGAGGTGCGCCGCTACCAGGTGGGGGACAGGATCCGCCTTAGCGTGCGCCGGGGCGGGGAGGTCCTACAGGTGGAGGCGGAGCTCGCCCCCTTTCCTGGCAGGTGATCACCCCATGAGGTCCCGATAAGAGGGAATCCCCGGCACACCATCCGCAAGGAGAACCGCCCGAAGGATCGCCCGGGTCACGGCATCGGCGGCGTAGGCCCCAAGGCGCAAGAGGGTGTAGGGGTCCACCCCCTTCCCCTCCCCCAGGGCCAGGGCGAAGACCAGGTCCCCATCCAGGGGCGTATGGGCCGGACGGATGGCCCGGGCGATCCCATCCTGGGCCATGATGGCAAGCCTCTTGGCCTGGGCCTTGCTCAGGGGGGCATCCGTGGCCACCACCGCCAGGGTAGTGCTCTGGCCCAAAAGGAAAGGGTAGCGGTAGTCCTCAGGCCTCCCCTGGTAACGGGAGCGGTCCGGAAGAAGGGCTCTTTCCTCCTCCGCCAGGAGATCCTCCCCGTAAAGCTTCCCCGTCCTGGGGTCAAAGGGCCGGCCCAGGCTGTTCACCGCCACCAAGGCCATGACCTGGTACCCCTCCTCCAGAAGGTACCCCGCCAAGCCCACCCCACCCTTGACCCCACCCGCCACCGCCCCGGTTCCCGCCCCCACGCTGCCTTCCTCCACCCTTTCCCCCGCGGCCAAGGCCGCCTGGTACCCGGCGTCCTCCCCCGGCGGGCGGTGGGCTCTTCCCCGGCCCAGGTCGTAAAGGACCGCCGCGGGCACGATGGGCACCACGCCCCCCGGGGTGAAGAAGCCCTTCTTCCTCTCCGCCAGGTAGCGCATGACCCCATCCGCCGCCCTCAGGCCGAAGGCGCTTCCCCCGGTAAGCAGGATGGCCTGCACCTTCTCCACGGTGTTTTCCGGCAAGAGGAGGTCCGTCTCCCGGGTACCGGGGGCCGCCCCCCGCACGTCCACCGCTCCCACCCAGCCCTCCTCCGCCAGGACCACGGTGGAGCCGGTGAGGGCCTCGAGGTCCGTGAAATGCCCCACCCCGAGCCCAGCAAGGAGGGCCCGGCTGCCTGCCAAGGCTTCCGCCATGGGACCAGTATGGGGTAGGCTAAGGACCAGAGCAAGGAGGGCATTATGTGGGAGTACATGATCCACGGCGAACCTTCCCCTAGGGTCCAAGCCTTTTTAGAAGGACTGGGAAGAGCCCTGGAGGCCCAGGGGTTCCGCTACAACCCCGAGGCCAAGGCTCCCAACCTGGTGCTGAACGCCATCTCCCCGGAAAACCCACGCCCTTACCGCCGGCGGGCCCAGGCCACCTTCGTGGCCTCGGTGCTGGAGCTCCCCGACTTTCCCGAAAACCCCCTCCAGGCCCTCTATCCCTACCTGGTCCGGGCCCTTTCCAACGTGCTTCTGGCCTATGTGCCCAGCCGGGGGGTCAAGTTCCTCACCCTGGAGCTCGGGCACTACGACGAGCCCAACGGGGAAGGGTTTTACGAGAGGGTGGCCGCGCGCCTAAGGCCCATCGCCTGCAGCCGCCTGGTCATCAACAACATCTTCCACAAGGACCTCGAGCCCGAACTCTGGCAGGGGGATGAGCTTACGGCAAGCATGTACCGGGCAGGGAAGAAACTCAAGGAGTGGGACCTTCTTCCTGCCCCCTTCCCCATCGAGGAGATCCTGCCCCCCGAGGACCTCCGGCATGTCAAACGGCTTTACGGCATCGGGGGGCTTTCCTACGGCAACCTCTCCGTGCGCAAGGATGAGCGCCGCTTCTGGATGTCGGCCAGCGGGGTGGACAAGGCCAACCTCAAGGAGATCGGCCGGGACATCCTGATGGTGAAGGACTACGACCCCCAGGAAAACGCCATCCTCCTCTCCGTGCCCCCCCACGTGGAACCCAGGCGGGTGAGCGTGGACGCCATCGAGCACTGGATGATCTACCGGGAGCACCCCGGGGTCGGGGCCATCCTGCACGTGCACGCCTGGATGGAAGGGGTTCCCGCCACCCCCTTCAACTACCCCTGCGGCACCTACGAGCTGGCCCAGGCGGTGGCGGAGAAGGTGCGCCAGGCCCCAGACCCCACCCGGGCGGTGGTGGGCCTGAAGAACCATGGCCTCACCATCACCGGGCGCAGCCTGGACGAGATCATGGAGCGGATAGAGGGCAAGCTCGTCCGCACCGTCCCCATGTCATGAAGGCCCTCCTCTACACCCCTTCCCTTCCCCGCTTCCTCGCCGCCAGGGCCCTGGGCAAGCGACTCCCCAAGGGCCTTCTGCCCCTAAGCCTCGTCCAACTTCCCCTTCCCGAGCGGCCAGGCTTCGTAAGGGTCAAGGTGCGGCTTAGCGGGGTCTGTGGCTCGGACCTGGCCCTTCTCTATGGGAAAAGCCCCCCATCCATCAGCCCCTTCTTCTCCTTTCCCGCCGTCCTTGGCCACGAGATCCTGGGGGAGGTGGAGGGAAGCCTGGTGGCGGTGAACCCCCTTCTCACCTGCGCCGACCGGGGCCTTCCCCCTTGCCCGAAGTGCCAGGAGGGCGAGGAAGGCCTATGCCAAAACGTGGCGGAAGGGTCCCTGGCCCCGGGCATGCTGGGCTACAACCGGGACCTCCCCGGGGGCTTTGGGGAGTGGGTCCTGGCCCGGCCGGAAAGGCTTTACCCCATTCCCGAAGGCGTGCCCGAGGAACGGGCGGTGCTCGCCGAACCCTTGGCGGTGGTGGTGCGGGGCCTCAAGAAGTTAAAGCCCTGGCCCAAGGAGGTCCTGATCCTGGGCATGGGTACCTTGGGCCTCCTGGCCCTCCAGGCCCTTAGGGCCCTGGGGTTTTCCGGAAGGGTCTATGCCGTGGCCAAGTACCCCCACCAGGCGGAACGGGCTTTGGCCTTCGGGGCGGACGGGGTTTTTGGGAGCGCCAAGGAGGCCCTGCGGGAAAGGGCCAGGCGCTACCGCTACCTCCTCTTTGAGGGATACCGGGGTGGGTACGAGGCGGTCCTCGAGGCCTCGGGAAGCGGGGCGGGTTTCCGCCAGGCCCTTGCCCTGGCCCAGGAAGGAGGCCGGGTCCTCCTCCTGGGGGCCCCGGGGCTGGACTGGGCCGACCTCTCCCCCTTCTGGTTCAAGGAGGTGGGCCTGGTGGGAAGCTACACCTATAGCCCCGAGGAGTTTGCCCAGGCGGTGGGACTCCTTCCCGAGCTCCGAGGCCTCGAGGCCCTCATCGGGGGCATCTTCCCCCTCACCGATTGGCCAAAGGCCCTTTCCGCCAAGGGCAAGGCCCTACTCCGGCCAAATGTGTCCTGAAGGGGGGTACCCCCTGGCCCAAGGGGCCACGCTTAGGGTCAAGGGGGTCCTGGTGGGCCAAGAGCCGCTCAAAAAGGGAGCGCGTTTCACGCCCCACCTCCTGCCAATGCCCCCTTTATCCCCTCCCAAGCCTTTTCTCAAGCCAGGGGCGTAAGATGTAGAGCATGTACGCCCTGCGCGAGGGCCTGCGGCAGATCCTCCGCCATCCCACGGCCAGCCTCGCCACCTTCTTCACCGCCCTGGTATCCTTCGCCCTCCTCCATTTCCTGGGCCTAGTCCTTTGGAACCTGGAGCGGGTGGTGCACACCCTGGAGCGGGAACTGGAAGTGGCGGCCTTCCTGCAAAAGAAGGCCGATGTGGAAGCCCTTCTCACCGAGATCCAGGGCTGGCCGGAAGTGGGCGAGGTGCGGCTGCAAAGCAAGGAGGAGGCCCTGGCCCAGCTGGTCCTGGACTACCCCTACCTGGCCGAGGCCAAGGACCTGGTGGAAAACCCCTTGCCCGACACCCTGCGCCTGAGGCTTAAGGATCCGGAGGCGGTGCGCCAGGTGGCGGAAAGGCTCAGGAAGCTTCCCGGGGTAGAAGGGGTGGAGTACGGGGGGGAGCTCACGGAACGGTTGGTCCAGGTGCTATCCGGAAGCCGGCTGGCCATGGGGGTCCTGGTGGGGCTCCTTCTCCTCAACACCTTCTTCAGCGTCATGGGCTCCATCCGCCTATCCCTGGAAAGCCGCAAGGAAGCCCTGGGCATCATGCTCCTGGTGGGGGCCACTCGGCGGTTCATCCAGGCCCCCTTCGTGGTGGAAGGGCTCCTGCTCACCCTGGGGGCAAGCCTCCTGGCGGTGTCCTTGGGTAGCCTCCTGTACCGGGGCCTGGCGCAGGCCCTCCAGGGGCTCCTTCCCTTCCTCCCCGTGCTGGGGGCCAAGGACCTCTGGCAGACGGGTCTTATGGTCCTGGCCCTGGCAGCCATCCTGGGGGCTGGCGGAGCCTTCATGGCCACCCGGGCCTATCTGAGGGAAGTCTAGGATGCGCCTTAGCTGGCTTCTCCTCCCCGTGCTTTTGTGCCAAGGCCTTCTCCCATGGGCCTTGGGCCAGAACGTGTCCGCCCCCCAGCAAAGCCAGCTGGTAGAGGGCACCCTGCGCAACCTGGAAAGCCAGCTGAACCGGGCTAAGGCCCTCGAGGAGCAAAGCCAAAAGCGGATCCGGATCCTAAACCAGGAGCTCTCCCGCCTCTCCAGTCGGGTGGAGAACCTACTTAAGGAGAAGGCCCGCCTGGAGGGGGAAATCACCCGGTTGGAAAGGGAGCGCGCCGCCTTAAGCCGGCAGATCGCCCAGCTGAAAGAGGAGATACGCCGTACAGAAGGGCGCATCGCCAAGCTGGAAATGGATCTGGAAAGCCTCAAGGAACGGCTTCAGGCCCTGATGCGAAACCTGCACCGGGAAAAGGCGGGCCGCTACCTACCCCTCCTCAGGGCCCAATCCTTCACCGATCTGGCGGTGCGGGCCCGCTGGGTGGGGTACATCTCCAAGCGGGATGCGGACCTGGTTCGCGCCCTTCAGGCCACCCTGAAGGCCCTGAGGGAGGAACGGGAGCGCCTAAGCCTTCTCCTCGCCGACCTCACCGCCAAGGAAAAGGCCCTTGGGGAAACCCAAAAGGCCCTGGAGGGGCAGAAGAGGGAGCTGGAGGCTACCCTCTCCAGCCTAGAGCGGGAAGCCCAGGGCAAAAGAGCCCTCCTGCGGGACGCCCTACAGGAAAGGGGGCGCCTGCAAGCGGAGCTGGCCCAGCTCCAGGCCCGGGTCCTGGCGGAGAGGCAACGCCTCCTGGAGCTCAAGCGCCAGGAGGAGGAACGGCGAAGGCGGGAGGCCGAACGCCGCCAAGCCGCGGCCCAAAGGGCGCCCCGGGAAGCCAGCGTGGTGGTGCCCCCTCCCCCCCTGCCCGCCACCGTGGGCCGGCTGGCCTTCCCCGTACCCGGGGGCAGGATCCTGGTGCCCTATGGGCAGGAAGGACCCTTCCAGGTGATCCAGGGCCCAGCCCCGGGAAGCCCCGTGCAAGCAGCCGCCGAGGGATACGTGGCCGGTATCCTCTACCTGCCCAACCTGGGCTACACGGTGATGCTGGCGCATACGGAAACCCTTTCCACCGTCTACACCAACCTGCAGGAGCCCCTGGTGCAGGAGGGGCAAAGGGTAGAGCGGGGCCAGCTCCTCGGCTACACGGGGGGCGGCCTCCTCATCCGCCCGGAGGAGCTGGAATTCAGGGTGGCGGTACGCGTGAGCGGAGAGACCCGCTTCGTGGATCCCTCCGCCTACTACTAGGGGCCTTTAAGGCTATGCCGGTTCGATAAGCCCGTAGTGGCCGTCCTTGCGGCGGTAGATGACGTTGATCTCGTCGGTCCTGGCGTTGCGGAACACAAAGAAATCGTGGCCCAAGGCCTCCATTTGGAAGGCCGCCTCCTCGGGGCCCATGGGCTTCATCTCAAAGCGCTTGACCCGGACGATCCTGGGACCTTCCTCCTCCTCGGGCTTGCGCAGGGCCTCGAGGTCCTGCACCTCCGGGGGCGGAGGCCCCTGGTACGAGTGGCGCTTGCCAATAAAGCGGCGCTCCTTGAAGCGCTTGAGCTGGGTTTCCAGGCGGTCCACCATGCGGTCGATGGCCGCGTAAAGGTCCGCGTCCTCCTCCTCCACCCTCACGAGCCCCCCGGGGAGGTCCACCTGTACCTCGGCCTTGGCCTTGCGGGCCACGTGATTGCTGCCCGCCAAGGAAAGCACCACCTTGGCCATGAGCTCCCCGTTCTGGTAGCGGTCCAGGCGGGAGAGCTTCCGCTCCACGTAGTCCCGGATGGCGTCGGTGATCTCCAGGTTGCGACCGATGAGTTTGTAGACGTTCATGCGCCCTCCTTTCCGCCCCGGTCAGGGCTTTCCCTTACCCTTATGCTACCACCTTCCCCCGGACGTTCGTCCCGCACCACCTGCCCCGCCTTCAGCACCACCACCCGGGCCGGGTAGGCCTCCAGGAGCTCCCGGCTGTGGGTGGCCACCACCACCGTGGCCCCCCGCTGGTGGGCGGCCTTGAGGATGTCCAGCACCCCTAGGGCGTTATCCAGGTCCAGGTTCCCCGTGGGCTCGTCGGCCAGGATCACGGGAGGGTCCAAAAGCAGGGCCCGGGCCAGGGCCACCCGCTGGGCCTCCCCCACGGAAAGCTCCTCGGGAAAAGCCCTTTTCTTGTGGGCAAGCCCCACCCGGCGCAGGGCGGTAAAGATCCGCTCCCCCCACTCCCTCTGGGGAACCCCCTGCACCCGGAGGACAAAGGCCAGGTTCTCCTCCACCGTCATGTCGGAAAGGAGGCGGTGGTCCTGGAAGACCATGCCGATCCTGCGACGGTGGAGGGCCACCTGGTCCCCCTTGAGGAGCCTCAGGTTTTGCCCGGCGAAGTACACCGCCCCCTGGGTGGGAAGAAGCCGGCGCAAGATCAGGGAAAGCAGGGTGGACTTTCCCGCCCCCGAGTGGCCCACCACGTAGACGAACTCCCCCTTCTTGACCTCGAGGCTCACGTTGTAAAGCGCCTTAGTCCCCGTGCGGGGGTACTCCAGGCCCACCCGGTGGAAGGCGATCATGCCCTTACTATACGGAAGGCAGACCACGGTTGTTTCTCATGGTGGGGCGCTATAGTGGAGGCTAGGTGAGGGAAGAGATGAAAAGACGCGCATGGTTCATCGCCGGGCTCGGGGTGATCCTGGCCCTGGTATACGCCCAGCTACCTCGTCCCCAAGCGGAAAACCTCCTGCAAAACCCCAACGGCCAGGCCCTCCTGGAGGTCTACCAGAGGATCCAGCAGGACTATCTGGAACCCCTGCCCCGGGAGAAGCTCAACGCCCTCCTGGAAGGGGCCATCGGGGGCATGGTTTCCGCCCTGAAGGACCCCTTCACCAGCTACTCCCCACCCCAGCGGGCAAGCCTCCGGCAGGAGGATCTCAGGGGGGAGTTCTTCGGCATCGGGGCCACCCTCTCCCCCGCCAACCCCGACGGCACGGGGGCGAGGATCGAAGGGGTGATGAAGGGCCTTCCCGCCCAGCGGGCCGGTATGCGGGCCGGGGATGTGATCCTCGAGGTGGACGGGGAGGATGTGACCGGGCTTCCCCTCCAGGAAGTGGTGGCCAGAATCCGCGGCCGGGAGGGCACCAAGGTCACCATCAAGGTGCGGCGGGAAGGGGCCCCTGCCCCCTTGGTCTTCGAGCTCATCCGGGAAAAGGTGGAAATCATCTCGGTTTCCACGGGGAGGATCGGGGATGTGGGCTATGTGGCCTTGGAGACCTTCGCCAACTTCAAGGTGGAGGACCAGCTGAAGAAGGCCATTGATGGGCTCAAGGCCCAGGGCATCAAGAAGCTCATCCTTGACCTCAGGGACAACGGAGGAGGCCTTTTGGACCAGGGCTGCGCCGTGGCCAGCGCCTTCCTTAAGGAAGGCCCCATCGTCTACACCCGCACCAAGAACCTCACCCGGGTCTGGTGCGAGGCCTCGGGGAGGCCCTTGTGGGATGGCCCCATGGTGGTCCTGGTGAACGGGAACAGCGCCTCCGCCAGCGAGATCGTGGCCGGGGCCCTGCAGGACCACGGCCGGGCCAAGGTCATCGGGGAGAAAACCTTCGGCAAGGGCGTGGGCCAGACCCCCTACACCCTGGCCAACGGGGGCGAGCTCACCCTGGTCACCTTTGAGTGGCTCACCCCCAAGCGCCGGGCCATCAACAAGGAGGGCCTGAAGCCCGACATCGAGGTGAAGGACACCCGCTTCCCCACCCCCCTCTCCCTACAAGGGGTCGGGGCACCCCCGGGGGCCGAGGTCAGCGTAACCCTAAACGGCAAGACCGTGAAGGTGAAGGCCGATGCCGAGGGTAAGTTCACCTACGCCGAGCCCCAGCGCCAGCGGCCCCTTCCCGAAGACCGGGGGCAGGCGGTCTTGGACCTGGAGGGAGACGCCATCCTCAAGCGGGCCTTGGAGGAGCTTAAGGCCGCCCGTTAGCCTGGGCGGATGGCCGAAGGGGCCGGGTTTTCCCCGGCCTCTTTGGCCCACCCCACCCTGGCTCCGCCGAGGTGGGGCCTTGGCGGTCCGCTGCACCCCTAAAGCTATCTCACCACCGCCCCCGGGGGAATATCCCCCTCCACGGTGACCAGGGTGAGCCTATCCCCTTCCGAAGCCGCCAGGATCATTCCCTGGCTCTCCACTCCTCGGAGCCTGGCCGGTTTCAGATTGGCCACCAGCACCACCTTCTTCCCCACGAGCTCCTCGGGGCGGTACCACCGGGCGATGCCGGAAACCACGGTGCGCTCTTCGTTCCCCAGGGAAAGCCGGAGCACCAAAAGCCTATCGGCGTTGGGATGCTTCTCCGCCGCCACCACCTCCGCCACCCTCAGCTCCACCTTGGCGAAATCCTCTATGCCGATGAGGCGATCCTCTGGATGATCCTCCATTTGGCCCTCTCCGGAACCCCTGGCCTCCTTGGGAAAGAGAACCCCTGCCTCCTGGGGAAGGGGGAGGGGTTCCGCCAAGCCCCAGCGCTCCGCCTCCTCGAGGCTCACCTCCTCCTTCAGGCCCAAGGCCCGCCTTAGCTCGGCCATCTTGCCCGGCATGGCCGGGGTAAGGAGGATGGAAGCGATCCTCAGACCCTCCACCACCCGGTAGAGCGCCGCCCTGGCCTCCTTGGGATCCCCCTTGAATAGCTCCCAGGGACGCTTCTCGTTGATGTAGCGGTTTATGGCCTTGACGTAGGCCATGGCCTCCTCGAGGGCCACGTGGAAGCGAAGGTCCCGCACCAGACCCCTGAGGCGTCCCGCAAGGCGCGTGCCCTCCTCCAGCTCCTCCCCGGGAACCGGCTCGGGAATGCGTCCCTCAGCGAAACGAAAGAGCATGGCCCGGGTGCGCTGGAGAAGGTTGCCCAGGTCGTCGGCGAGATCCGCCTCGTACCTAGCCTTCAAGGCCTCCTCGCTCACCGGCGTATCCTGGCCATAGGGAATCTCCCGCAAAAGGTAATAGCGCACCGCATCCCGGCCGTACTTCTCCGTGAGGGCAAAGGGATCCACCACGTTCCCCAGAGTCTTGCTCATCTTCCGCCCATCCGGCCCCAGCAGGAACCCCCCCACGTTCAGGTGCCGGTACATGGGAATCCCCGCCGCCTTCAGCATGGTGGGCCAGAAGACGGCATGGGGCTTCAGGATGTCCTTGCCGATCAGATGCCAGGCCTGGGGCCAGAAGGTGGCGTAGCGAGGGTCCTCGGGGTAGCCCAGGGCGGAAACGTAGTTGATGAGGGCGTCAAACCACACGTAGGTCACGTGGGCCTCATCCCAGGGCAAGGGGATGCCCCAGGGTACCCGGGCCTTGGGCCGGGAGATGGAAAGGTCCCCAATGGGCTCGGAGAGCATGGAGAGCACCTCGTTCCTATACCCCTCAGGCCGGATCAGGTCCGGGTGGGTCTGGAGGTAATCGATGAGCCACTCCCGGTACTTCTCCATGCGGAAGAAGTAGTTCCCTTCCCGTCTCCGCTCCACGGGGCGGGCGTGAATGGGGCAAAGATCCCCTTGAAGCTCCTTCTCCGTATAAAAACGCTCGCAGCTTACGCAGTAAAGCCCCTCATACTCCCCGTAGTAGATGTCCCCAGCCTCGTAGACCTTCTGTAAGACCCGTTGCACCACCCGCTTATGCCGCTCCTCGGTGGTACGGATGAAATCGTCGTAGGCGATGCCCAAAAGCTCCCAAGCCTTGCGGAAGCGCTGGGATACCCGGTCCACAAAGGCCTTTGGCTCCTCTCCCGCCTTCAGGGCCGCCCGGTAGACGGTTTCCCCGTGCTCGTCGGTGCCGGTGAGGAAAAAGGTCCGGTATCCGTCCAACCGGTGCCAGCGGGCCAGGAAGTCCGCCACCACCGTGGTGTAGGCGTGGCCCAGGTGGGGTTCCGCATTCACGTAGTAGATGGGGGTGGTGATGTAAAAAACCTTTTCCATCCCTCCTCCAAGAAAAACCGGGGCATGCGCCCCGGGCGGGAAGGCCCTCCCGCCCTAAGAATGGGGCATGCCCTTCATGGGTCCGATTCTACACCTTACGGGAGGATCTCCTCCACCCCCATGGGCCCCGCCACCAAGGCCCGGGTGGCGAGTCCCACGAAGATCCCCGTTTCCACCACCCCGGGGATCTCCAGGAGGGCCTTGTGCAGGCCCAAGGGATCCCCGATGGGGCCAAAGCGCACGTCGGCGATGAGATGACCCCCATCGGTGAAGTAGAACTCATCCCCCTCCATCCTGAGCTCCGGCTCCCCGCCCAGGGCGCGGATGGCCTTCAAGGTGGCCAGATGGCCAAAGGGCACGATCTCCACCGGCACCACCCCCCGGCCCAGCACGGGCACCTTCTTGGTGTGGTCGGCGATCACGATAAACTCCTTGGCGTTGCTCTCCACAATCTTCTCCCGCAGGAGAGCCCCGCCCAGGCCCTTTATCAGGGAAAGGTCCGGGGCGATCTCATCGGCCCCGTCAATGGCGAGGTCCACCCCCTCCGGAGGAAGGTCCAGCAAGGGGATCCCCTCCCTAAGGGCCAGGTCCTTGGTGGCCTCCGAGGTGGGAACCCCTTTAACCCCCTTAAGCTCCCCTTCCCGGAGGCGCCGGGCCAGCTCCAAGACGGCATACCGGGCCGTGGACCCCGTTCCCAAGCCCACCACCATGCCATCCTGGACATAGGCCACAGCGGCGTGGGCCGCCTCCTTCTTATACGATTCCAAGGGTCTTTCCATGGCTAGAACCCCCTTAAGCTCCGCAAGGCCTCGGCCACTTCCTCGGCATGCCCCTCCGGGGACACCTTTTTCCATACCTTGGCGATGCGCCCTTCGGGGTCTATCAGGAAGGTCTGGCGCAAAATCCCCTCGTACTCCTTGCCGTAAAGCTTCTTCCTCCCCCAAGCCCCGTAAGCGGTGATCACCTGCCGCTCGGGATCGGCAAGAAGGGGAAAGTTTAGGCCGTACTTCTCGGCAAAGCGCTTGTGGCTCTGGACGTCATCCGCCGACACCCCAAGCACCACGGCACCCAGCTCCTGTAGATCCCCCATGCGGTCGCGAAACCCACAAGCCTCCTTGGTGCAACCCGGGGTGTCGTCCTTGGGGTAGAAGTAGAGAACCACCCACTTCCCCCGGTAATCGGAAAGCCGGTGAATCCGCCCCTCCTGGTCCGGCAGGGCGAAGTCGGACGCAAGGGTTCCAGGCTCCATGGGGGCATCTTACCCCAAGCCCCCGGAGCAGGGATAAGGGGGCGCTAAAGTTTGTAGCCGAAACGGCGGAGAAGGTCCTTACGCCAGGCCACCTCGGCCTCGTCCTCCACCCCCAGGGGCGTAAAGCCATCCATCACCCCCAGGATGGCCCGCTGCTCTCCTTCCTCCGCCACCACCACCTTGAGGGGATTGGCGGTGGCGGCAAAGATGCGCACCACCTCTGGGCAGGCCTTCACCGCATGGAGCACGTTAATGGGGTAAAACCCCTCCCCTAAAAAGATGAGGAAGGTGTGTCCCGCCGCCAGGTTGAGGAGGTTTTTCACCGCAAGCTCGGTAAGCTCGGGATCGGTGCCCGAGCGCCGCACCAGGCGCTTGCCGCTGGCCTCGGAGAAGGCCAAGCCGAACTTGATGCCCGGCACGGCGGTCACCAAAGCCTCGTGGAGGTCCTCCACCGTCTTGATGAAGTGGGCCTGGCCCAGGATGACGTTGAGGTTTTCCGGCTTCTCTATGGGGATGAGCTTGAGTTCCATGCCCCCATTTTATCCGTGGCCCAAGACCCAACCCCAGGGGGTCCGAAAGGTGTAGCATGGGTCCCATGGAGGTTCTGGAAAAGGCCGTAGGGGGGGAGAGGCTTACCGAAGCCGAGGTGCTTACCCTTTTTGACCTCCCCCTGCCCGAGCTGGCTGCCGCCGCTCACGAGGTGCGCCTTCAGAAAACCCATCCAGAGGTGGTGACCTTTCTCATAGACCGCAACATCAACTACACCAACGTCTGCACGGTGGGTTGCGCCTTTTGCGCCTTTTACCGCACCCGGCGGCAGAAGGATGCCTACACCCTCACCTACGAAGCCATCGCCGAGAAGGTAGCGGAACTCTACCAGGTGGGGGGAAGGCGCATCCTGATGCAAGGGGGGGTGAACCCCGAGCTTCCCCTGGAGTGGTACCTGGACCTTCTCCGCTACCTCAAGAACCGCTTCCCCGACCTGCGCATTGACGCCTTCAGCCCCGAGGAGATCCTCGGACTGGAAAGGCTCACGGGGCTTAAGGCCGGGGAGATCTTGGAAAAGCTGATGGAGGCTGGCCTAGATGGGATGCCGGGGGCCGGGGCGGAGATCCTGGTGGACGAGGTGCGGCAAAAGGCCGCTCCCGCCCGCATCAAGACCGCGGACTGGTACCGCATCGTGGATGCCGCCCAGGCCTTGGGGCTTTACACCCTGGCCAGCATGGTGATCGGCTTTGGGGAAGGCCCAAGGGAGCGCACCCTTCACCTCCTGGGCATCCGCGCCCAGCAGGACAAGGCCCTGAAGCAGTACCGGAATGGCTTTGCCGCCTTCGCCCTCTGGACCCTGCAGGTGGAGCACACCCGCCTGAAAGGAAAGGCCCCTGGGGCCACTAGCCATGAGTACCTGAAGACCCTGGCCATCGCCAGGCTTGCCCTGGACAACTTTGCCCACTTCCAGGCTTCCTGGCCCACCCTGGGGTTCAAGGTGGCCCAGGCCGCCCTTTACTACGGGGCCGACGACTTCGGCAGCACCATGCTGGAGGAGAACGTGGTTTCGGCAGCCGGGGGGCATGGGCGCACCCACGCCACGGTGCGGGAGATCGTGCGCCACATCGTGGATGCGGGCTTCCGGCCCGCGGAGCGGGACCCCCTCTACCGCATCCTGCGCTATCCGGACCCCAGGGCCATCCTAGGTGAGGAAGCCGGGCTTCCCCTGGCCTAAGCGGGTTCCTTCTGCAATAACCCTAGGCGGATCTCCTCCAGGAGGGGGGCCAAGGGCCTACCCCCCTCGAGGGCCCGCACCAAGGCGCTTCCCACCACCACCCCGTCGGCCACCGCCGCTTGGGCCGCGGTTTCCCGCCCGGAAACCCCAAAGCCCACAGCCACGGGCAAGGAGGTTTTGGCCTTGATCCGCCGCACCAGGTCCCGCACCTCCTCGGGCAGGCGCTCCCGCTCCCCAGTGACCCCGGTAACGGAGACCGCATAGATGAACCCGGTGGCGTAGCCCACCACGGTCTCCACCCGCCTATCCGTGGAGGTGGGGGCCAGGAGAAACACTGTTTCCAGCCCGATCTCCTGCGCCAGGCGCACCAGGGAGGGGTCCTCATCGGGAGGAAGGTCGGGCAGGATGAGGCCCGTGGCCCCCGCCTGCTTGAACAGGCTGAAGAACCGCTCCGGCCCCCAGGCCAGCACGGGGTTCAGGTAGGTCATGAGGAAAAGGGGCTTTTCCGTGAGGGCGCGCACCTCCCGGAAGAGCTCCAAAACGCCCTGGACGCTCATACCCTTCCTCAAGGCCTCCTCGCTGGCCCGCTGGATCACCGGGCCGTCCCCCAGGGGATCGGAGTAGGGGAGGCCGATCTCCAGAAGGTCGGCGTAGGGCAACACCTCCTTCACCGCCTGCAGGAACCCCTCGCGGCTGGGGAAGCCCGCGGTGAGGTAGGGGATCAAGGCGGCCCGGCCCTCGGCCCTGGCCCGGGCAAAGGCTTCCAGGGTGGTCATAGTTCCCCTCCCAAAAGGCGCATCACCTCGGTCACGTCCTTGTCCCCTCGGCCCGAGAGGTTGATGACCACGATCTGGTCCTTGTCCATCTCCGGGACCACCTTGGCCGCGTGGGCGATGGCATGGGCGGACTCCAGGGCGGGGATGATCCCCTCGAGGCGGGCGAGGAGCTTGAAGCCCTCCAGGGCCTCCTCGTCCGTCACCCCCGCGTACTCGGCGATGCCCTGGTCGGCGTAGTAGCTGTGCTCCGGCCCCACCCCGGGGTAGTCCAGCCCGGCGGACACCGAGTGGGCCGGGGTGATCTGGCCGTCGTGGTCGTAGAGAAGGTACATGTAGCTGCCGTGCAACACCCCCCGCTTCCCCGCCCCGATGCTGGCGGCGTGCCTACCGGTGGAAAGCCCCTCCCCGGCGGCCTCCACCCCGATGAGCCGGGGGCGCTCCCTTTCGGGAAGGTAGGCAAAGGGGGCAAAGAGCCCGATGGCGTTGGACCCTCCCCCCACGGCGGCGATGAGGGCGTCGGGAAAGCGGCCAAAAAGCTTTTGGCTCTGCTCCTTCACCTCCTCCCCGATCACGCTTTGGAATTCCCGCACCATCATGGGGTAGGGGTGGGGACCCACCACCGAGCCCAGGATGTAGAAGGTGGTGCGCACATGGGTGAGCCAGTCCCGGATGGCCTCGTTGGTGGCGTCCTTAAGGGTGCGGCTTCCCGCGGCCACCGGGCGCACCTCGGCCCCCAGAAGCTTCATGCGGAAGACGTTCAAGGCCTGCCGCCTCACATCCTCCTCACCCATGTAAACCACGCATTCCAGGCCGAAAAGGGCGGCCACCGTGGCCACGGAAACCCCGTGCTGCCCGGCGCCGGTTTCGGCGATGACCCGCCTTTTGCCCATGCGCCGGGCCAGGAGGGCCTGGCCCAGGGTGTTGTTGATCTTGTGGGCCCCGGTGTGCAGGAGGTCCTCCCGCTTCAGGTAAACCTGGGCCCCACCCCAGTACTCGGAAAGCCTTTTGGCGTGGTAAAGGGGGGTGGGCCGGCCGGCAAAGGTCCTGAGGTAGTACTCCAGTTCTGCCAAGAACGCAGGGTCCTTCTTGGCCTCCCTGTAGGCAGCCTCCACCTCCTCCAGGGCCGGGATCAAGGTCTCGGGGACATACCTTCCTCCGTAAGGACCGAAGCGCCCTCGAGGGTCGGGCAGGGGAAAGTCTGGCAACCTCAACATACTCGCTCCGAAAATGGGCGCGCTGGCGCCACAAAGCCTATCCATCCTACAAGCCGCAAGCCCTTAGAGCCAAGGCCCTCAAGGCCTGTAGCGCCCGTGCCGCCACTTGTAGGCAAAGGGGGTGCGGACCCGCATGAGCTTAGGGTAGACCCCTTTGCCCTAAAGGGCAAGTAGACTCTAGGGCATGGAGATTGCGGTCCTTGACAAGGGATTCGTGCGCCTGGTGGAGGTGATGGGAAGCGATGCCTCCATCGTCCAAGCGGCCAGGGTTTCCTACGGCCCGGGCACCAAGACGGTGCGGGAGGATGCCGCCCTCATCGACTACCTCATGCGCCACCGCCACACCAGCCCCTTTGAGATGGTGGAGTTCAAGTTCCACGTGAAGGCCCCCATCTTCGTGGTGCGCCAGTGGTTCCGCCACCGCACCGCCAGCGTGAACGAGATCTCCGGGCGCTATTCCGTCCTCAAGGAGGAGTTTTACGAACCGGAAGCCTGGCGGCAACAAGCTCGGCGGAACAGGCAGGGCTCGGAGGGGGAGCTTTCCGATGAGGAGGCCTCCCTTCTCCTCAAGGGGGTGGAGCGGGAAGCCTATCATGCCTACCAAACCCTTCTGGAAAAGGGGATCGCCCGGGAGATGGCCCGGATGGTCCTGCCCCTCAACCTTTACACGGAGTTTTACTGGAAGCAGGACCTGCACAACCTCTTTCATTTCTTAGCCCTGCGCCTAGACCCCCACGCCCAGTGGGAGATAAGGCAGTACGCCAAGGCCATCGCCGAGATGGTGAAGGCCCATGTACCCCTGGCCTGGGGGAGCTTTGAGGAGCACGTTCTAAAGGGAGCCCAGCTCTCCCATACGGAGCTAAAGGCCCTCCGGGGGCTTATTACCCCGGAGCTTTACGAAAAGGCCCTAAAGGAGCTTGGCCTTTCCGGTTCCAGGCTCCAGGAGGCCCTGGAAAAGCTCTTTCCACCCGGCCACCAGGCCTAAGAGGCCAGGGCTTCCAGGCGCTTCCCCGTGCGCTCCTCTAGGAGCCGGTAAAGCTCCTCCTCCGTCAGGGTGGGCACCCCCAGGGCCCGGGCCTTCTCCAGCTTGCTCCCCGGGGCCTCCCCCACCACCAGGTAGCTGGTCTTGCGGCTAACCGAGTCCGTCACCTTGGCTCCCAGGCGCCTCAAGAGGGCCTTCACCTCCTCCCGGGGGCGGGAAAGCTCCCCGGTGATGACGAAGGTCAGGCCCTTTAGGGCCTCTTCGCCACGTTCCTTGGCCTCCATCTCCACCCCAGCCTCCCTAAGGCGCCTCACCAGGTCCCGAAAGGCGGGGTCCTGCAGGGTCTCGTAAATCCCGCGAGCCGTGAGCTCCCCCACCTCCTCCACCTGGAGGAGCTCCTCCAGCGTGGCCTCGAGGAGGCGGTCCATGGTGCCGAAGTGGGCCGCCAGGTTCCGGGCCAGAACCTCCCCCACCCCCGGCAACCCCAAGGCGTAAAGGAGGCGTTCCAGGCCCCGGCCCTTGCTCTCCTCAATCTGACGGAGAAGGTTCCCTGCGCTCTTCTTCCCCATGCGCTCGAGGCCCACCAGGTCCTCCTCCTTAAGCCGGTAAAGGTCGGCCACATCCCTCACCAAGCCCTTTTCCAGGAGCTTCTCGATGAGCTTCTCCCCAAGGCCTCCGATGTCCATGGCCTTGCGGGAGGCGTAGTGGCGGATGGCCTCAAAGCGTTTGGCCGGGCACAGGGGGTTGGGGCAGCGGTGCACCTTGCCCTCCTTGGCCAGGCGGTGGCCGCACTCGGGGCAGGTTTCTGGCCAGTGGATGGGCCTCTCCTCCCCCGTTCTCTTTCCCCTCAGGACCCTGAGCACCTCGGGAATCACCCCCCCCGCCTTGTGCACCAGGACCCAGTCCCCGATGCGCACGTCCAGCTCCTCTATGTAGCTTTCGTTGTGAAGGGTAACCCGGCTCACCTCGCTTCCCTCAATAAAAACAGGCTCCAGGACCCCCACCGGCGTGACCCTACCCGTGCGCCCCACCTGGAAGACCACCTGCAGCAAGCGGGTTTCCTTCTCTTCGGCGGGGAACTTGTAGGCGATGGCAAAGCGCGGGGCCCGGGCGGTATAGCCCAGCTCCCGCCAAAGGGAAAGCTCATCCAGTTTCACCACCACCCCATCCGCCTCAAAGGGTAGGCTCCGCCGCTCCTTAAGCCAGGCCTGGTAAACCCTCTCCACCCCCTCCACCCCTTGGGCCCGGGCGAAGCCGTGCTCCACGGGAAAGCCCTTCTCCCTAAGCCAGTGGAGAAGCTCATACTGGGTCCTTAACCCAGACTCTTCAAGACCAAGCCCCAGGGCGTAAAAGGTGGCCCTAAGGCCCCTCTTAGCGGTAACCCTTGGGTCCTTTTGCCTGAGGGAGCCGGCGGCGGCGTTCCTGGGGTTTTTGAAGATCCTCTCTCCCTTTTCCTCCAGCTCCTCGTTGAGGCGGAGGAAGGCCTCTATGGGCATGTACACCTCCCCCCGGACCTCGAGGCGCTCCGGCACCCCTTGTAGCCTTCGGGGAAGGGTGGGGATGGTGAGGAGGTTCTGGGTCACCTCCTCCCCTGTTTCCCCATCCCCCCGGGTGGCCCCCCAGACCAGAACCCCTTCCTCGTAGTAGAGGTTCACGGAAAGCCCATCCACCTTGTGCTCCACCGTGTACACCAAGGGCCCCTTCCTCCCCAGGGCCCGCTCGATCCGCTCCTCAAAGGCCTTAACCTCCTCCAGCGTGAAGGCGTTATCCAGGGAGTACATGCGGCTTGGGTGGCGGATGGGACGGAAGGTGGCCTCGAGGGGTCTTGCCCCCACCTGCTCCGTGGGGGAGTCGGGGCTTTTGAGCTCAGGAAAGCGCTCCTCCAGCTCCTTCAGCTCCCTCAGAAGCCGGTCGTACTCGGCGTCGGAGATCTCGGGGGAGTCCAGGACGTAGTAGCGGTAGTTGTGGTAGCGGATCAGGTCCCGTAGCTCATTGATGCGCTTGCGGGCTTCCTCCAGGGTCATGCCTTGAGTTTACCCAACCCGGTATAATGCCCTACGGCGAAACGCCATAGGAGGTGGTAGATGAAACGTATCGTAACCCTTTTGGCAGTATTGGCCCTGGGCCTGAGCCTGGCCCAAGTCCGCGTGGGCATCGCCTTTGACGCTGGGGGTAAGTTTGACCGCTCCTTCAACCAGTCCGCCTGGGAAGGGGCGCAGAAGGCAGCCAAGGACTTTGGGGTCAAGCTCTTTGACTTTGAGCCCGCCGACCCCTCCCAGGTAGGCCAGGGCATCCGCACCTTCGCCGAGGAGGGCTTTGACCTGGTGATCGGGGTGGGCTTCGCCAACGAGCCCGCCATCACCGCCACCGCCAAGGAGTTCCCCAAGGTGAACTTTGCCGTCATTGACGCCGTCCCCGGGGAGGGCAAGCTTTTGAACGCCGTGGGCCTGGTCTTCCGGGAGCACGAGGGGAGCTTCCTGGTGGGCTACATCGCCGGCAAGATGACCCGCACCGGGGTGGTGGGCTTCATCGGCGGCATGGACATCCCCCTCATCCACAAGTTTGAGGCGGGCTTCCGGGCCGGGGCGGAGTACGCCTTCAAGGAGGACAAGATCCAGGGCAAGGTCCTGGTGGGCTATGTGGGCAACACCCCCGCCGCCTGGAACGACCCCGCCAAGGCCAAGGAGATCGCCGCCAGCCAGGTGCGCCAGGGGGCGGACATCATCTACGCCGCCGCCGGAGGCTCGGGCCTGGGCCTCATCGACTACGTGAAGCAGGCCAAGTGCCTCAAGGAGGGCGGGGCCATCCGCTTTGTGCGCAAGGCCGACCCCTACGCCAAGGTGCCCAAGTACGCGGATTACACCAAGACCTGCGGCACCGACGGCACCAAGGCCACGCCCCTCTTCTTCATCGGGGTGGACGCCAACCAGAACTACCTGGGGGACACCGACAATAACCCCAGCACCCTGAACCACGGCCTCACCTCCATGATGAAGCGGGTGGACGTGGCCACCTACGAGGTCATCAAGAGCGTGGTGCAGAAGGCCTTTAAGGGCGGGGTGCGGGAGTTCGGCCTGGCCAACAACGGGGTGGGGTACGCCCTGGACGAGTACAACAAGGCCCTGATCCCGGCCGCCGTGGTCAGCAAGCTGGAGGTCTTGAAGCAGCAGATCATCAAGGGCCAGCTTAAGGTGCCCGAAAAACGCTAGGAAGGCGGGCTCAGCAAAAGGCCGGGAACCTCCCGGCCTTTTTGTATACTCCGGGCGTGGAGGTCGGCGGAACTACCTCAAAGGCCCTGGTCCTAAAGGACATCACCAAGCGCTTCCCCCTGGTCCTGGCCAACGATCGCATCAGCCTGGACCTGAACTGGGGCGAGGTCCTGGCCCTGGTGGGGGAAAACGGGGCGGGAAAGTCCACCCTGATGAAGATCGTCTATGGCCTACAGCCCCCGGACCAAGGGGAGATGTGGGTGAACGGCAAACCCTACCGGCCCAAAAGCCCCCTGGACGCCATCGCCCACGGCATCGGCATGGTGCACCAGCACTTCATGCTGGTGGAACCCTTCACCGTGCTGGAGAACCTGGTCCTGGGCCTCGAGCCGGGAAGCTCCCTCTACCTCAACCTCGAGGAGGCCAGGAAGCGGGCCACCGCCCTCATGGCGGAACTGGGCTTCCAGGTCCCTTTGGACGAGCGCATTGAGAACCTCCCCGTGGGGCTACAGCAACGGGTGGAGATCCTCAAGGCCCTTTACCGCCAGGCCAAGATCCTCATCCTGGACGAGCCCACCGCCGTCCTAACCCCCCAGGAAGCAGAGGAGCTTTTCCGCTTCCTCAGGACCTATGTGGCCAAGGGGAACGCCGCCATCTTCATCAGCCACAAGCTGAAGGAGGTGCTTTCCGTCTCCGACCGGGTCACGGTGATCCGGGACGGAAGGGTGGTGGGCACGGTGAAGACCCCGGAAACCTCCCTGGAGGAGCTGGCCCGGATGATGGTGGGCAGGGAGGTGGTCTTGAGGGTGGAAAAGGGCCCTGCCCGGCCAAGGGAGGTGGTCCTGGAGGTGGAGGACCTCGAGGCTCCCCCAAGGCTAAAGGGGGTGAGCTTCTCCGTGCGGGCGGGGGAGATCGTGGGCATTGCCGGGGTGGAGGGGAACGGCCAGACCGAGCTGGTGGAGGCCCTGGCGGGCCTGCGCAGGTACCGGGGCACCGTGCGCTACCTGGGCCACCCTCTTCCCCACCTGGCCCTTAAGGTGCGGGAGGCGGGCGTGAGCCATATCCCCGAAGACCGGCTTGCCCGGGGGCTGGTTCTGGACTTCTCCGTGCGGGAAAACGCCATCCTGGGGGACCAGCGCCGCTTGCCCTTCCGCGGCTTTCTAGGCTTTCTGGACGGGATGGCCATGGAGCAGCATGCCCGTACCCTGGTGGAAACCTTTGACGTCCGCCCTCGCTCCACGGACCTCTCCGCCCGGCGCTTCTCCGGGGGAAACCAGCAGAAAATCGTGGTGGGCAGGGAACTTTTGCGGAGGCCCCGGCTCCTCATCGCCGCCCAGCCCACCCGGGGCGTGGACGTGGGGGCCATAGAGTTCATCCACCAGCGCCTGGTGGAGGCCCGCGACCAGGGCCTGGCGGTGCTTCTGGTCTCCGCGGACCTCTCCGAGGTGATCAGCCTGTCGGACCGGATCCTGGTCATGTATGAGGGGCGGATCGTGGGGGAACTTACCCCCGAGGAGGCCAAGGAGGAGCGCCTGGGACTTCTCATGGCTGGCATTTCTGCCTAGTCCCCACGAAACTCTCCCCTCACCTGGCCTAGGACCACCACCTCCCCGCTTTTGAGGGCGTAGCGCACCCGTTCCCCTCGCACCAGGCCCTTTTCGTCCCGGCTCTCCACCCCCCCATAGAGGTAGGCGTACCCCTCCTTCTCCCGCAGGAGGGCCCGTTCCGCCTTGGTGGTGCGCCCCTCCTGGGTAAGCTCCACCCCCCCGAGAAGCCAAAGCCGGTCCTCGTCTAGAAGGTAGCGCAGGCTTCCCGCTTTGCCCGTAAGGGGTTTTTCCCCTTCCCGCCGCACCTCCAGAGGCCCCGCCAAGAGGGCCTCCCCGGTGTCGTTTTGGTAGCGAAGCCTCTGCCCCTCCACCCGCACCTGCCCTTGAACCACCGCCACCTTCCCGGGAGCTGGCCTTAGCTCCAGCCGGCCTTCCTCCTCCAGGTACTGGGCCTCTCCCCCGGAGAGGTAGAGCTCCTCCACCCCACCCCGCTCCACCACCGCCAGGGGCCCCCTGGCCTCCACCTCTTCCCCCAGGCGCACCTCCACCCCCCTGGGGTCAAAGAGGACGAGCCGGAGGTAGCGCTCCCCCTTCCCTGCTCCAGCCCTCCGCAAACGCATCAGGTAGGGAAGCCCCTCCTTTTCCCAGTCGGGGTTATAGGCCACCTCCACCCTTTCCCCCACCCCTAGCCCCTTCTCCACCACGCTTCCCGGATCCCAGAAGAAGGCCCGGCCCCCCACCTGGACCCTTTCAGAGGAGAGGGACTCCAGCTCCCCCACCAGGAGGTCCCCGTAGTCCGCATAGAAGAGGCTCCCCTCCTCCCCGCTCACCCAGGCCACCACCTTTTTCTCCTTCCGGGTGAGCTCCACCTGGGGGCGGAAGACCTCCTGGGCCAAGGCCAGGAGAAAAAGGGCAGCCAGAACCAGGAGGAGCTTTTGGGGATGGCGCCAGGGGCGGGAAGGGGTCACCTCGAGGTCCTCACTTCTCCCCCAGCTTCCTGAACTCCTCCACCGGCAGGCGGAAGGCCTTGCCGTACACCCGCACCTGGTGGCGGTTCACGTTGTGCTGGAGGGTGTTTCCCGAAAGCCTAAACCCTTCCTTCCTGTTCTCGCTCACCGCGGGCCTGCCCAAAACGATGGCCTCCCCGGTGGTGTCGTCGTAGTAGAGGCTTTCCCCCGTGGTGACCAAATCCCCATCCTGAAGCCTTACTCCCCCGGTGGCGATGAGCTTCTTGGGTCCGGTGAGGCTTCGCACCTCCTTGGCCCGGATCACCAGGTCCCCGTCCTTGCGCTTGCGGACGAGGACCACCTCCTTGGGGTCGGTGAACACCGCCAGACCCTTCTCCTCCTCATAGTAGACAAAGGCTGCCCGCCCCTCCTGGTTCCCGCTCCTTAGGAGGGCGTTTTCGCTGCCGGAGGTATCCGTGTCCACCTGGAAGGTCATCCGGCTCGCCTCCACCTCCACCGGGTCCTCCCCAGGTTTGGGCTCTTGGCGCATGCGGGCCGGGCCTAAAAGCTCCCCCTCCCCGGTTTTCTCCCGATAGACCAGAGCCGGCCCCCTGGCCTCCACCCGGCCCCGGCGCACCACCACCCCGCCCTCAAAGCGGGCCTCCCGCTCCCCTTCCGCCTCCTGCATGGTCTTGCCCTTGGGGGCGCTGAGGGTGGCCTTGGGGGAGCGGATTTCCAGGTCCTTCACCCGTCCCCTCACCTCTCCCTCAAAGGTCCAGGGGCCGTAACGCAGGTCCCCGGAAAGCCGTCCCCCTTCCACCTGAATAACCCGGACGCCGGAAGCGGCCAAGGCCAAACCCAAAAGGGACCACCAAACCCACCTTCTCATGAGCTTCCTCCTTCCACGGTACAAGGACCAAAGGTGCCACCCGCGGGAAACTCAAACCGCGGGCTGTCCGCCTCTATGCGCTCCATGCCGAAATCCGAGCGAAAGCCCTGGGCCTCTCCCCTGAGGTTAGGGGCCTCGATCCGCACCCAGGGGGCGAAAAAGCCCTCCTTTTGACGGATGAGGACCTCTCCCTTGCCCGGGGCGGAAAGCTGAAGGCGGAAGCATCCTTTCAGGATCTCCACCCTGGCGAAGGGAGCCCGCAGGTTATCCCCTGGCTCCACCGCCACCTGGGGGGCAAAAAGGCGCAGGTCCAGCCGGCCCTCCACGTACCGTTCCCCCTCGAGCCCCCCCTGGATACGGAAAACCCCTCCCTCCTCCACCATCTCCTGGGCGGTGAACCGCCACTTCACCCCCTCCTCCTCGGGGAAAAGGTAGAACTCCACCCCCTTAAGGCGCACGCCTTCCGGGGGCAAGGGCTTGGGCGGGGGCCGGAGGAACCAGAAAACCATACCGAGGACCACAAGGAGGAGGAGGAGGCGCACCACCTTCCCACCTTACCCAAGGCCCCTTGAGAAAGATGACAGGACCCCCAAGCCCTTTCACCCCAGGACATCCCGCGCATTTCCCCGTACCCGCAGGTTCACCCAGGTCTTGCGCAGGCGTAAGAGGAGCTTCAAAGGGCGGTAGAGGGGGGAAAGGGGCAGGGCGAAGGCGGGAAACTGGACGCGCCTACCCCCAAACCCCTCCTTGAAGCGCCATATCCCCTCCGCATGGCTGCCCTCCGGGGTCCTGGGGACCCCCCAGAGGTCGTAGATCCGGTAGCCGCGTCCCATCCCATGGCGGATGGCCGCCAGGTGCATGCCCATGGGAGCCTTGGCCTCGGGGTGGGCGCGGCTGCTTCCCCCATAGAGGTAGTCCACCCTACCGGCGAAGGCCACGAAAAGCCCCGCCGCCAAGGCTTCCCCCTCCTTACGGGCCACGGCCAAGAAGGCCTCCCCATAGGGCTGGTTCATCTCCCTAAGCACCGCCTGGTAGTACTCCTTTGCGTGTTGCAGAAGCTTGGCCCGGCGGTTGGTCTCCTCAAAGAGGCGGAAGAACTCGGGAAAGGCCTCCTCCCCCTCCACGCCAAGCTCCGTGCGCTTGAGGGCCAGGCGGGCGTTACGGCGGTGCATCTCCTTCATCCCCTTAAGGAGGGCCTCCTCCCCTTGGGTGAGGTCCAGCCATAGGGAATAGGCGGGCTGGATGGATTCCTCCGGAAGGAGGCCAGGGAAGGTGGGGGGAGGTTCTTCCGCCGGCAAGCCTGCCTCGGGCTCGAGGACCAGGTGGGTACCCCGCACCCCCCAGGCCAAGGCCTTGGCCACCAGGGGAAGGTCCTCGAGGCGGAAAAGCGCGGGGCCCCTAGGGGCGTAGGCCAGGAAGAGACCCCCAGGCAGGGGGCGCAGCAGCACCTGGGCCGCCCCCAAAAGCCCTTCCTTCCCGTAGACCGCAAGCCGCCTGGGCACCCAGCCGGAAAGCCGCTTCACTTCCCCCCAGCCCCAGGACTGCAGGGCGCTGGTGATGGGAAAGCTGGAAACCATCCGGTTCCAGGCCTCGGGATCGGTGATCTCTAGAAGCTCGGCCACCCCCTAAGCGTACAGGGCCTGGGCCAGCTCTTCCAGGAGGCCATCCCCCTCCAGGGGTAGCCGCTTCGCCTCCAGATAGGCCTCCAGGTGGGAGGCCAAGCGGGGGTCCTGCACCCTGGCCGCCCGCTCCCTCAAGGGCACCAGGGGCCAGCCGAAGGCCAGGTGGCCGAGGAGGTCATAGAGATCGTATTCACCGGGAAGAATGCGCCGCAAAAGGGCTTCGGTCCAGCCCTTGGCCAAAAGGTTTTGCAGAAGGGCACGGCGGCTTGCCGTCTTTCGCCAAAGGAGCTTGAAACGGGCCTCCTCGGGCAAGGCATGCCGCAAGCGGCGGGCCACCTCCTCGAGGCTCGTTACCCGTTCCCCACCAGGCAAGAGATACCCTTCCCGGGCAAGAAGGCTTTCCACCACCTCCCTAAGCCGGCGACCGGAAACGGGCTTCTCCAGGAAGAGATCGGCTCCTAAGGCCCGGCTTGGTCCCTCCAGCTCCTTTCCGCCCCCGGTGAACATGATCACCGGCACCTTGGCCAAGCGGCGCACCGCCCGGATGCGCCCCAACAGGGTGAGGCCATCCATATCCGGCATCATGATGTCCAGGAGGATCAGATCCGGAGTTTCCTTTCGCAGATACTCCAGGGCAACCTTCGCCGAGTCCGCCAGCACCACCTGGTGGCCGGCCCCGGAAAGGAGGAGCTCCAACAGGTGCCGGATGCGGGGATCATCGTCCACCACAAGCAGCCGCGCCACAAGGGCCATGCTAAGGGAGGCGCCTTTTCCCTGTCTACGGGAAGCAGTAGGATGGAGGGCATGAGGATCGCCTTCCAGGGGACAGAAGGGGCCTATAGCGAGGAGGCCCTGCTCAGGAACTTCCCCGGTTCCACCCCCATGGGCTTTCCCACCTTCCACCAGGTCTTTGAGGCGGTGGAAGGGGGGGAAGCGGATCTCGGGGTGGTACCCGTGGAGAACACCACCGCGGGCAGCATCAACCAGACCTATGACCTGCTTCTGGAAAGCGACCTCCACGTGGTGGGGGAGATCATCCACCGGGTGGAGCACTGCCTCCTCGCTCCTCAGGGGACCGAGCTCAAAGACCTCAAGGCGGTCAAAAGCCACCCCCAGGCCCTGGCCCAGTGCGACGGCTTCCTGGCCCGCATGCGCCTCACCCCCATCCCGGTTTTTGACACCGCAGGGGCAGCCCGGTCCCTGTCGGAGAACCCTGAGCCCGGGGTAGGGGCCATCGCCAGCCGGCGGGCCGCGGAGCTTTACGGCCTAAAGGTGCTGGCGGAAAACATCGAGGACTATCCCCACAACTACACCCGCTTCTTCGTCATCGGGCGGGAGGAGGCCAAAAGGGAGGAAGGCCCCCACAAGACCAGCATCGTCTTCGCGGTGCGCCATCGGCCTGGAGGGCTTTTGGAGGCTCTTACCGTGTTCGCCGAGGCCGGGGTGAACCTCACCAAGCTGGAGTCACGGCCGAGGCGCGATAAGCCCTTCAGCTACCTCTTCTACCTGGACCTCGAGGGCCACCTGGAAGATCCCGGGCCCGCCCAAGCCCTTCTGGGCCTTCTCAGGCGGGCCGCCTTCCTAAAGGTTCTGGGCTCCTATCCCGCCTACCGCAACGGGGCCTAACCGGGGCGCACGTCCACCACCCGCTCCCCGGCAGCCTTTAGCCGTTCAGGGACACCTTCCACATCCTCCCCCACCACCCTCAGGACCAGGCGCTGGTACCCATTCAAGTGGGCGGCGGTGGCGATGGAGACGATGTTGGCCGGGGGGACCGCCCGAGCCATCTGGGCCAGGGCCCCGGGCACGTCGGGGATGTCCACGGTGATGCGCAAACCCCCCATCTTAAGCCCCAAGACCTCAATGAAGGCCCTCAGGACATCGGTCACGGTGATGATGCCCACAAGCTTCTCCCCTTCCATCACCGGCAGGCCGCCGATCTTCTTCTCCTCCAGCAAAAGGGCCGCCTTTTCCAGGGGCGCGTCGGCCTCCACGGTGATCACGGGTTTGGCCATGACCTCCTGGACCGTGAGCTTGGAGAGGAGGTAGTTCATCTCCCACACCGAGAGGGTGGTGGCCTTGGAGGGCATGGCGTCCTTGAGGTCCTTGTCGGTGACCAAGCCGATGAGCTTTCCGTCCTTCACCACCGGCAAGCGCCGGAAACCCTTGTTCTTCAGGAGATTGATGGCTTCCAGCACCGGGGTATCCGGGGCCACGGTGAGGGGGTCTTTGGTCATCCAGTCCCTGACCAGCATGGCTTCACCTCCGGTTCCCAGTCTACCCGGTGACAAAAAGAAAAATGTCCCCGCCCAAAACTGGGCGGGGGCAAAGCGTAGTTCTAGCGCAGGTTGGCCCCGATTACCGTGCGCGGGAAGCGGCCTCCCCCAAAGGCATAGAAGTACTCCCCGTCCAGGAAGATCCCCGTGCGAGCATCCAGGAGGAACTCCACCCCCAGGGAGAGGTTAAGCCCCACCTCCGGAGTGCCAAACCTCATCCCCAGGCCTCCCCCAAAATACGGGCGTATACCCCGAAGGTCCCGGTCCAACTGGCCCAGATCCGGCTTAAACAGCACCTCGCCCGCCAAAAGGAAGCTGGGCTCACCGGGAAAGAGGTCCACGAAGCCCCGGAAGGCCAGGTTGCGCTCCAGGGGCGCCTCGAGGCCCAGCCCCAGCCCTGCCGGGGGCAGGGAGAGGCGGAAGGACACCGCCCGCTGGGCAAAAGCGCCCGTGCCTAGGGCCAACAACGCCAAAACCAAGAGCATCTTCCGCATAACCCACCTCCTCCGCGCATACTACCCTCTTCTGGGGCCAAGCGAAAGAGAGCCTTCTCTCACGCACCCTTCACCCTAAGGCTATACGCTTTCTACCATGAAGCGCTTTTCCCTAGCCGCCCTCCTTCTTGCCCTTGGCGCCCTCCTCGCCCCCATGCTGGCCCAGAACAAGAACGTGGCCACCCGGGTGGGGTTTGTGGATGCCGATGCCCTGGTGCAGGCCCACCCCGACTACAAGAAGGTGCAGGACCTTCAGGCCCAGGCCCGTAAGGAACTGGCTCCCTTAGAGGAAAAACTCAAGCCCCTGGACCAGAAGATCCGTTCGGGCCAGGCCACGGCCAAGGAGCGCCAGGACTACGAGGCCCTCCTCAAGACCTACCAGGACACCTTAAAGAAATGGCAGGACCGGCAGAATCCCGTGCTCAAGCCCATCCTTGAAGACGTGGACAAAGCCATCGCCAAGGTGGCCAAGGCCCAGGGCTTCGCCGTGGTCATGAGCCGCCAGGTGGCAGCCCAGTCGGGGCTGGTGGTCTACGCCGACGAGGACACCGAGCTTACCCAGGCGGTGATTCGGGAGCTGAAGAAATAGCCCTCTAACCCTAGGCCCGGGGAAAGCGCGCCCCGGGCTTCCCTTTTCCCTCCCGTTCCCTCAGGTTATAATCCTTCCGATGGCGAAGCGGAAGCCGGCCAGTGCCAGCCGAAACCGCGACCTCGAGGCCCTGGGCACCCTGGCCTTGGGGGCAGGGGTCTTCTTCGCCGCTCCCCTTCTGCCCCTATCCACGGGGTCCTTCGGCTCGTTCCTCCGGGAAGCCTTTTACCAGACGCTAGGCCTGCCCGCCTACCTCCTACCGCCAAGCCTTTTCCTCCTGGGAGCCTACCTCTTCAGGAACAAACCCGTAAAATCCCTCCTTCGCCACCTCCTCTTCCTCCACCTCCTGGCCTTCGCCCTCCTTCCCCTCCTGGGA
The DNA here is from genome assembly GCF_022760955.1 of Thermus neutrinimicus. NCBI lineage: Bacteria > Thermotogati > Deinococcota > Deinococci > Thermales > Thermaceae > Thermus > Thermus neutrinimicus. The sequence continues at coordinate 70,841 of NZ_JAKTNU010000006.1, read as the reverse complement.
CCCCTCGCGGGCCGGCTGGGGGAGGAGGTGCGCTCCTTCCTGGAGGCCAAGGCCGGGGCCTTGGGCCTCCTCCTCCCCCCTATCCTGGCCTCCTTGGTCCTGGACCTCTGGCGGCGAAAACCCCCCCTTCACCTTCTCCTCACCGGCCTGCACCTGGGGGTGGAGGGGGTGCGGCGGGTCCGCTATCGGTTAAAACCCCTTCTCCTTAAGCAAAGGATCCGCCTCCTCGCCCGCCTCTACCCCGAACACACCGCCCTGAAGGCCCTGGCAGAGAACCTCTCCCCTGCGGAGCTTCCAGGGGTGGAAAAGGCCCTAAGGGAATTCCTTAAGGAACGGGCCGCCGAGCTGAAGCGGCAGATGGAGGAGGACCAGCGCCCCTTAGAACCCCGGCTCCAAGCCCTTCTCCAAGGCTTGAAAACCCCTGTACCCGGGGAAGGTCCCCTGCGGGATGCCCTGGAGGAACGGCGGGCGGCCCTTCACCTCGAGGCCCAGGCCCTCCTATCCCGTTTAAAAGCTCTCCTCACCTTTCCCGCCCCCAGGCCCAGCGTGGGGGGGCTGGTCCAGGGCCTAAGGCTTCGGGAGGAGCGCAAGGCCCGTTGGGAGGAGCTTGCCGGTTTGGTGCAGGACCTGGAGGCACGCCACGAGGAACTCTCCTCTTGGCTATCCTTCCTCTCCCGCCATCCCGAGGCCCAGGCGGAGGGGCTAAGGGCCTTGCTCACGGGGAATCCTCCGCCCGTCTCCTCTCCCCCATCCCCTGCCCCTGAACCGGAGGCCTTTGACCTGGACCTGGTCTTTCCCGAACCTTCCCCACCCCAAGCCCCGCCGGATGCCCCCTCGCCGCCCCGCTCCCTGCCCCAAACCACCGCCTTGGCCCTTCCCACCCCGGACCTCCTGGACCCCCCGGAGCCAAAAGGAACCGCCCGGGGCCTGGAGGAGGTGGAAAGGCTAAAGCGCACCATCGCCGACACCCTCAAGCACTTCGGGGTGCAGGCGGAGGTGGTGGGCCATGCCCGCGGACCCTCCGTGATCCGCTACGAGCTTCTTCCTGCCCCTGGGGAGAAGATCAGCCGCATCCAGAGCCTGCAAAACGACCTAGCCCGGGCCTTGGCAGTGGGGGCGGTGCGCATCGAGGCCCCCATCCCCGGGAAGAACACCGTGGGCCTCGAGGTGCCCAACCCCAAAAGGGAGCTGGTGCGCTTCTCCGAGGCGGTCCTCTCCCCTGCCTTCCAAAACGCCAAGGCCCTTCTGCCCTTGGTCCTGGGCAAGAGCATTGAGGGGGAGATCTGGGTGCGGGATCTCGCCAAAATGCCCCACCTCCTCATCGCCGGCTCCACGGGAAGCGGCAAGAGCGTGGCCATCAACGTCCTTATCGCAAGCCTCCTCTTCAAACACCTCCCCACCTCCTTGCGTTTCCTCCTCATCGACCCCAAGATGGTGGAGCTCACCCCCTACGAGGGCATCCCCCACCTGGTGCGCCCCGTGGTCACTAGCCCCGAGGAGGCCGCCGGGGTCCTGCAAGGAGCGGTGGCCCACATGGAAAGGCGCTACCGGCTCCTGAGCGGGGTAGGGGCCAGAAACCTGGAACAGTACAACGCCAAGATGGAAAAGGAGGGCGGGGAAACCCTTCCCTACCTGATCATCGTGGTGGACGAGCTGGCCGACCTGATGATGACCGCCCCCAAGGAGGTGGAGTCCGCCATCCTGCGCCTGGCCCAGATGGCCCGGGCCACGGGCATGCACCTCATCCTGGCCACCCAGCGGCCCAGCGTGGACATCCTCACCTCCCTCATCAAGGTGAACATCCCCGCCCGCCTGGCCTTTGCCGTGTCCAGCGGCTTTGACTCCCGCACCATCCTGGACACCCAGGGGGCGGAAAAGCTCATCGGCCAGGGGGATGCCCTCTTCTACCAGCCTGGGCTAACCAAGCCCGTGCGCCTGCAGGTACCCTACCTCTCCGAGGAGGAGGTGGGGCGCCTGGCGGGCTTCCTCAGGGGGCAAAGCTTTGAAGACCGCTTCGCCGAAGCCTACGGCCAGGACTTTGAACCCCCCAAGGGGCCGGAAGGGGCAGGCCCAGGCGAGGTGGACTTTTCCGATCCCCTTCTCCGGAAGGCGGCGGAGATCGTGGTGGAGGAGGGCTACGGCTCCGTAAGCCGCCTGCAGCGCCGCCTTTCCATCGGCCACGCCCGGGCCGGGAAGCTGATGGATGCCCTCGAGGCCATGGGGATCGTGGGGCCCTCCAAGGGTTCCAAGCCCCGGGAAGTCCTCATCACCAAGGAGCAGCTCAAGGACTTCTTCGGGTAAAGGTGTGCTATCATGGCCCTTTGTGGAAACGGTGCCGGGCGGGCGCTGGGTGGCGGAGATCTACGGTTGTGACCTGGATGTCCTGGAAAACCCCAGGATGGTGGAAGCAGCCCTCCTAGATGCGGTGATGCGCCTGGGAGCACCCAGGGGCTCGGCCCAGTCGGTGGTGTACAAGTTCCATCCCCAGGGGCTCTCCGCGGCGGTGGTGAGCCCGGTGGCAGCGGTGATGATCCACACCTGGCCCGAGGACAACGCCTCCGCCACCTTGGACCTTTACTTTTACCGGGATGGGGTGAACCCGGAGGAGGTCTTGAAGGGGCTTTCCCGGGCCTTTGGGGCCAAGGAGGAATCGGCCTTCCGCTACTGGCGGGGAACGGAGCACGCCATCCGGCGCCGGGCCTTTGGCGGCCAGCAAGGAGGATAGCTATGGACTACGGCATGTACTTTTTCGAGCACATCACCCCTTTTGAGACCATGGTGCGGCGCATGGAGCGGGTGATCGCCTCCGGCCGCACCAAGTACCAGGACTACTTCCTCTTTGAGACCCAGGGGTTCGGCAAGGTGCTGGTCCTGGACAAGGACGTGCAGAGCACGGAAAGGGACGAGTACATCTACCACGAAACCCTGGTTCACCCGGCCATGCTCTCCCACCCCGAGCCCAGGACGGTGCTCATCGTGGGAGGCGGGGAAGGGGCCACCCTGAGGGAGGTGCTCAAGCACCCCACCGTGGAACGGGCGGTGATGGTGGACATCGACGGGGAGCTGGTGGAGGTGGCCAAGCGCCACATGCCCGAATGGCACCAGGGGGCCTTTGAGGACCCCCGGGCGGTCCTGATCATCGAGGACGCCCGGGCTTACCTGGAGCATACCCAAGATATGTACGATGTGGTCATCATCGACCTCACGGATCCCGTGGGGGAGGACAACCCCGCAAGGCTTCTCTACACCGTGGAGTTCTACCGTCTGGTGAAGGCCCACCTAAACCCGGGAGGGATCATGGGCATGCAGGCGGGCATGATCATGCTCACCCACCACCGGGTGCATCCCGTGGTGCACCGCACGGTGCGGGAGGCTTTCCGCTATGTGCGGAGCTACAAGAACCACATCCCCGGCTTCTTCCTGAACTTTGGCTTCCTCCTGGCCTCGGATGCCTTTGATCCCGCCGCCTTCTCCGAGGGGGTCATCGAGGCCCGCATCCGGGAACGGAGCCTGGCCCTGCGCCACCTCTCCGCCCCCTACCTCGAGGCCATGTTCATCCTGCCCAAGGACATCCAGGAGGCCATAGATAAGGAGACCCTAGTATCCACCGACCAAAACCCCTTCTACGTGACCCCTGAGGGGGAGGCCCGGCAAGCTCCCTACCGGGGCTAGAGGGGAGATCCTTAAGGGCTTCTCACCGGGAGCGTGGTAGAGTAAACCCATGCAGCGGGCTATAGTGCTCGTCGTACTGGCCCTGGCCCTTTTGGGCCTGGGCTGGATCCTCTGGGGCCCCAAAGGGAAAGCCGGGCTGGACCCCACCCAAGGTGCCCGCTTTGCCCTGGGCGACCCCAACGCCCCCGTGGTGGTGGTGGACTTTTCCAACTACCTCTGCCCTCACTGCCAGAACCACGCCTTAAACATTCTCCCCCGACTTAAGGCTGGGTACATCGACACCGGAAAGGTCCGCTACCTCTTCCGGGACTTCCCCTTCCCCGGCCAAGCCCAGGTGATCCGGGCCAGCGAGGCCGCCGCCTGCGCCGCCGACCAAGGGCGCTACTACGAGTACCACGAGGTTCTCTTCCGGGCCAGCTCCAGCTGGGGAAACCTCCAGGGAAGCGTGTTGGACCGCTATTTGGTGGACCTGGCGGGGCAGATGGGGCTGGATGAGAAGGCCTTTAGCCAGTGCCTTTCCTCCGGTAGGCACCGCGAGGGTGTCCTGGCCGACCAGAAGCTGGCCTCGGACCTAGGCCTCACCGGCACCCCCACCTTCTTCATCGCCGGGGAAAAGCGCACGGGCTTCTTGCCCTACGAGGAGTGGAAGACCCTCTTGGACAAGGCCCTGGCAGGGAAGAGGTGAACCTTTTGGTGTAGGGACCAGGGGGGCTACACCCCCCTGGTCTTAGTGCGGGTCTGCTACCCTGGAAGCCATGGAAGCCCTTTGGGTGGCCGCTGCCTTTGCCCTAGGTTTCTTGGCTAGCCGCCTGGGGCTTCCCCCCCTGGTGGGCTATTTGGGAGCGGGCTTTGCCCTGCACGGGATGGGCCTAAGGGAGACGGAATTCCTGCACCGTGCGGCGGAGATAGGGGTACTCCTTTTGCTCTTCACCGTGGGGCTAAAGCTCCGCTTCCAGGACCTTCTTAAGCCCCGCATCCTGGGGGCAGGGGGTCTGCACCTCGTGCTTTTCGCCTCCTTGGCCTTTGTCCTTCTCGGCAACCTGCCCCTTGCCCTAGCCCTGGCCTTTTCCAGCACCGTGCTGGTGGTGAAGGTCCTCGAGGACAAGAAGGAACTCACCACCTACCACGGCCGCCTCAGCGTGGGCATCCTGGTCCTGCAGGACCTGGTGGCGGTGGGCCTCATCACCCTCTATGGCGAGAACCGGGTAAGCCCCTGGGCAGGGCTGGTTCTCCTCTTGCCCCTGCTGCGGTTTGCCGTGGCCTGGCTTCTGGAAAAAAGCGGCCACGACGAGCTACTGGTGCTCTTTGGCCTGGGTCTTGCCCTTCTTGGGGGGGAGGGCTTCCGCCAGGTAGGGTTGTCCCCGGAACTGGGGGCCTTAATCATGGGAGTCCTCCTCTCGGGCCACGAAAAAGGGGGGGAGATGGCCAAGGGGCTTTGGAGCCTCAAAGAGGCCTTTTTGGTGGCCTTTTTCCTGGATATCGGCCTTAGGGAAGGCCTCCGGGGCGTGGAGCCCGGCGTGGTCCTCTCCCTTCTCCTCCTGGCCCTGGTCAAGACCCCTCTCTTCTTCGCCCTATTTCTCCTCTTGGGGCTTCGGGCCCGCACCGCTTTCGTCAGCGGCATGTACCTGGGCAACTACTCGGAGTTTGCCCTCATCGTGGGGGTGGTGCTGGAGCGGGCAGGGATTCTCCCCTATAGCCTCTCCACCCTAGCCCTGGTGGTGGCCCTTTCCATGGCGGTTTCCGCACCCCTTGCCCGCTACAGCCATGGTCTTTACAAACGCCTCGAGGCCCGCCTCCTTCCCCTGGAGCGCCCGGGGCGCCACCCCGACCAGGAACCCGAGCGCCTGGAAGGGGCCACGGTGCTCATCGTGGGCATGGGCCGCACCGGGGGAGCCGTCTACCGCATCCTGGAGGCCAGGGGGGAAAGCCCTGTGGGCCTGGATGCCGACCCCGAGAAGGTGGCCCGCCACCAGGCCAAGGGGCGGAAGGTCCTCTATGGGGATGCGGAGGACCCCGAGCTCTGGGAGCGCCTGGACCTTAAGGGCCTTAGGGCAGTGGTTCTGGCCCTACCGGACCTGGAGGCCAAGGTCCTCGCCGCCCGCTGGCTCAAGGAGCGGGGCTTTAAGGGGATCCTGGCCGCCACCAGCTTCCACCTGGAGGAGGACCCCATTCTGGAAGGCGCCGGGGTGAGCCTCCTCTTCCACCCCTTCCGCGAGGCCGGGGAACGCCTGGCGGAGAAGGTGCTGGAAAAGCTGGCTATAATGGGTGAGGTGAGCCATGGCCGGTCATAGCAAGTGGGCACAGATCAAGCGCAAAAAGGCCGCCAACGACCTCAAACGCGGCAAGATCATCTCCAAGCACCTACGGGCCATCCAGGCGGCAGCCCGCGCTGGGGGAAGCCCCTACCCCGAGGCCAACGTCCAGCTCCGCAACGCCATCGAAGCCGCCCGGGCCGACGATGTCCCCATGGAGAACATCGAACGCCTCCTGCAGAAGCTGCAAGGGGGTGGGGAAGGGGCTGAGCAGTACGAGGAGATCGTCTACGAGGGCTACGCCCCAGGCGGGGTAGCCCTTCTGGTCTACGCCCTCACGGAAAACCGCAACCGCACCGCCGGGGAGGTGCGCCACGTCTTCAACAAGTACGGGGGTTCCCTGGGGGCCACGGGCAGCGTGGCCTGGCAGTTTGAGCGCAAAGGCGTGGTGGTCTGCCAGAACTCCGAGGCCGCCCAGGAGGTGGCCATAGAGCTGGGGGCTTTGGACCTCGAGGAGGAAGGGGAAAGCCTCACCATCTACACCGATCCCAGCGAAACCTACCGCATGGCCGAGGAGCTCAAAAGGCGGGGCATACCCGTGGAGGCCGTGGAGGTGGTGCAACACCCCCAGAACACCGTGGCCTTGCCCCCTGAGGAGGCCGCCAAGGTGATGCGCCTGGTGGAGGCTTTGGAGGACCTGGACGACGTGCAGCACGTCTACACCAACCTGGACCCCACCAGCTTGCAGGTGGAAGCCTAGCCGAAAGGCCCCCCGGCCCGGGGCTAACCCCGGGCCGGTTTGCTCACTCCTTCTTGCGCTTCTTCTCCTCCCGCATGAGCCTTCGGCGCTCGGCCCGGGAAAGGCCGGGCTGGGGCGGTGGGGTGGTGGGGCGCTTCTTCTCCACGCCGAAGGGCCGGGCCTCCTCCTTAGGAGCGGGCACGGGCACATAAGGAGCCTCCCGCACCGGGCGCACCGGCTCCGCCTCCACCTTGAGGCGGAAGAGGAACTTGGCCACCTCCCCCTTGATGAAACCCACCATGTCGTTGAAGAGCCGGGTGGCCTCGATCTTGTACTCCTGGAAGGGGTCCTTCTGGCCGTAGCCCCGCAGGAAGATCCCCTGGCGGAGGACGTCCAGGTTATGCAGGTGCTCCTTCCAGGCGGAGTCCACCACGTTGAGGATCACGAAGCGCTCCACCGCCCGCATGAGGGGAGGGGAAAGCTCCTCCTCCCTGGCCTCGTAGGCCTTCAAGGCCGCCTCCACCAGGCGCTCCACGCCTTCTTCAGGCTTTAGGGTGCGAAGCTCCTCAAAGGGGAAGCCGGCCAGCTGGGGCACGGTGTCCAGGAGCGTGGCCTTCAAGGCATCCAGGTCCCAGTCCTCGGGGTGCACCTGGGGATTCAGGATGTTTTCCGCAATCCCGGCCACCGTTTCCTCCACCATCCCCAAGGCCGCCTCCTTCACCTCCTCATCCTTGCCCAAGAGGATCAGGCGGCGCTGGGCGTAGATGACCTCCCGCTGGCGGGCCATCACGTCGTCAAACTGCAACAGTTGTTTGCGGATGGCGAAGTTGCGGTCCTCCACCCGCTTCTGGGCCCGCTCGATGGAGCGGGTCACCATGGGGTGTTCGATGGGTTCGGAGTCGTCAAACCCCATGCGGTCCAGCATGGCGATGACCCGGTCCGAGGCGAAAAGGCGCATGAGGTCGTCGTCAAAGCTCACATAGAAGCGGCTTCCCCCCGGGTCCCCCTGGCGCCCGGCCCGGCCCCGCAGCTGGTTGTCGATGCGGCGGGACTCGTGCCGCTCAGTGCCCAGGATGAAAAGCCCCCCCAGCTGTCGCACCCGCTCCTCATCCGCCTTACACTCCTCCCGGATCTGGCGGATCTTTTCCTGAAGCTCAGGCTTGATCCCCAGCTCCCGGGCCAGGGCCAAGGCCTCCTCCTCCTGGCCCGCCACCATCTTCTTGATGAAGAGCTCTACCTTCCACTCGTACCGGTCAAAGCCCTCCTTCTCCAAAAGGGCCGCGGCCAGGTACTCGGGGTTGCCCCCCAGCTTGATGTCCGTCCCCCGGCCCGCCATGTTGGTGGCGATGGTAACCGTCTTGCTCCGGCCCGCCTGGGCCACGATCTCCGCCTCCTTAGCGTGGTGCTTGGCGTTCAGGACCTGGTGAGGGATGCCCTGGCGCAAGACCGAAAGGGTATGCACCGCCCGCTTTAAGCCCTCCCAGGCGGCGCGCAGGTTGCCCTTAGGGGGAATGAGCCCCTCAAAGGCCGCAAGGTCTTCATCCCTAAGCTGGGTGGGCTTTTCCAGAAGCCTCCTTAGGCGTTCCCACTCCTCCCCCTGCTGCTTCTGGCTGGCCTTCTTGAAAAGCTCCAGGCGCATCTCTAGCCGCGGCAGATAGAGGCGGGGCTCCTTGAGCATCTGGGAAAGCCTTTCAGACTTCTCGATGCTGATGGTGCCCACCAGGACCGGCTGGCCCCTTTCGTACTTCTCGGCGATCTCCTCCACCACCGCGTAGAACTTGCCCTTTTCCGTGCGGTAGACCACGTCGGGAAAGTCCTGGCGGATCATGGGGCGGTTGGTGGGCACCACCACCACGTCCATGCCGTAAATCTCCTGGAATTCCTTCTCCTCGGTCTTGGCGGTGCCGGTCATCCCGGCCCGCTTCTCGTAGAGGCGGAAGAAGTTCTGATAGGTGATGGTGGCCAGGGTCTGGTTCTCCCGCTCGATCCTGACCCCCTCCTTGGCCTCAATGGCCTGGTGGAGGCCCTCCCCGTAGCGCCGCCCTGGCATCAGGCGGCCCGTGAACTCGTCCACGATGATGACTTGGCCATCCTGGACGATGTAGTCCCGGTCCCGGTGGTAAAGCTCCTTGGCCCGGATGGCCTGGATGAGCATGTGGGCGAGTTCCATGTTCTCGGGGCTGAAAAGCCCCTCCACCCCAAGGAGCTTCTCCGCCTTGGCGATGCCCTGGAGGGTGAGGTGCACGGCCCGGTTCTTCTCCTCGATGGTGTAGTCCCCCGTGGGCTCCTTGCGCACCCCGGGCTCCGGGGGAAGGCCCCGCTCCAGCTTCTTGGCGATCTCCGCCATCTTGTAATAGAGGTCGGTGGCCTTCTCCGCCGGGCCGGAGATGATCAGGGGGGTGCGGGCCTCGTCGATGAGGATGGAGTCCACCTCGTCGATGATGGCGTAGTGCAAGGGGGTGTCGTGGCGAAGCACCAGCTGATCCGGGCTGATGGCCATGTTGTCCCGGAGGTAGTCAAAGCCCAGCTCGGAGTTGGTCACGTAGGTGACGTCCGCCAAGTAGGCCTTGCGGCGTTCCTCAGGGGTGGAGCCGTGCTGGATGACCCCCACCGTGAGGCCCAGGCCCCGGTACACGGGCCCCATCCACTCAGCGTCGCGGCGGGCCAGGTAGTCGTTCACCGTGACCACGTGCACGCCCCTGCCCCTCAGGGCATTCAGGGCCACCGCCAGGGTGGCCACCAGGGTCTTGCCCTCCCCGGTCTTCATCTCGGCGATCTTGCCCTCGTGGAGCACCGCTCCGCCGATGAGCTGCACGTCAAAGTGGCGCATGCCCAAATAGCGCTTGGCGGACTCCCGGGTCAAGGCGAAGGCCATGGGGAGAAGCTCCTCGAGGCTCGCTCCCCTCTCGTGCCTCTCCTTAAGCTCCGCATAGGCCGCGGCTAGGTCGGGGATCCTCTCCACCTCCGGCTCCAGCCGGTTGGTGGGCTCCACCACTTGCCTGTAGTAGCGGGCGATTTCCCGCTCGTTGTTGTCAAACAGCTTCCGTATGAGGCCCAGCATCCTAAGGCCGATTGTACCCCCACAGGATGAGAAAGCCTTCAGGCCTCCTCGAGGGGCCAGTAAGCGGCGGCCCCCAGGGACAAGGGGCTAGGGGGAAAACCCCCTTGGTAGCGCCGCCAGGCGGCCAAGGCCACCATGGCCCCGTTGTCCTGGGAAAGCCCCTTGGGGGGGAAGTACACGCTAAGCCCCGCCTCCCGGAAGCGAGCCTGCAAGGCCCGGTTCGCCGCCACCCCCCCGGCCACCAGAAGGACCCGGAGCCCGGTGTCCTGGGCAGCCCGGAGGACCACCTGGGCCAGGTGCTCCACCGCCGCCTCCTGGAACCCCTTGGCCAAGGCCGGGGCGGGATATCCGGCCTCCACCAGCTGCACCGCCTTGGTCTTGAGGCCGGAGAAGCTGAACTCGTACCCCTTCTGGTCCTTGAGGGGGACGGGGAAGGGCACCTTCTCCCTGGCCTCCTGGGCCAGGCGCTCAATCTCAGGCCCCCCGGGAAACCCCAGGCCGAGAAGCCTCGCCACCTTGTCAAAGGCCTCCCCGGCGGCATCGTCCCGGGTGGCCCCGAGAAGCCGGTAGCGTCCCAAAGCCTCCACCGCGAAAAGGTGGGTGTGCCCGCCCGAGGCCACCAGGGCCAAGAAGGGGGGGTTCAGGCCGGGAGGCCAGGCGGCGGCGATGTGGGCCTCGAGGTGGTGGATGGCGTAGAAGGGCTTCCCCAGGGCCCAGGCTAGGCCCTTGGCGAAGGTGTACCCCACCAGCAGGGCCCCGATGAGCCCTGGGCCCCGGGTGGCGGCCACCAGGGAAAGGTCCTTAGGGGCTATCCCCGCCTCGGCCAAGGCCTTCTCCGCTAAGGGACGGATCACCTTCAGGTGCTCCCGGCTGGCCAGCTCGGGCACCACCCCGCCAAAGGCCTGGTGCAGGGCCACCTGGCCCGCCACCAGGTTCACCACCACCTCCCCCTCCTTCACCAGGCCCACCCCCGTGTCGTCGCAGGAGGTGTCGATGCCCAAAACCCACACGTCTACCCCTCCCTTAGGTCCTGCACCGGGGGTTTAGAGGGCTCCTCGGGAAGCCCGGGCACCCGGCACAACATCCCCTTCCGTCACTCTAGCCCATGCCCCCAGGCGGGGGCTAGGCTAAGGGCAATGCTCTGGCTTCTTCCTCCGGTCCTCCTTCTGGTCTACCTCCTCTACCGGGCGAAAAGGCCCCGGGTCCGCCCCTGGGCCGGGGTGTGGCTATGGCAGAGGAGCAGGAGGCAACGCCTTCGGCCCCGGCTGGACTTAAGGCTTCTTCTCCTCCTCCTGGCGGCCGCCCTCGTGGTCCTGGCCCTCGAGGATCCCCCCTTAGGACCTTCCCCCATGGTCTATGTGGTGGACACCTCCGCCAGCATGGCCGCCCAGGAGGGGGCCAAGACCCGTCTGGACCTGGCCAAGGAAAGGCTCCTCCCCCTTCTGGAAAGAACCCCGGAGGCCGTCTTGGTGCGGGCTGGGGAAAAGCCCGAGGCCTATGGCCCCGCCCCCGGGATCGTCCTGAGGGCCAGGCTTCTGGAGCTGGAGGCCAAGGACCGGGAGGCCAGGCTGGAGGAGGCCATGGCCCTAGGGCGGAGGCTCCTCAGGGCCCCGGTGCTGGTGGTCAGCGACGGGCCTCCGCCCCCTGGGGCGGATGGGTACCTAGGGGTGGGAAGCCCCAGGGAGAACCTGGGAATCGTGGCCGTGGCCCAAGGGTTTTTGGCCCTTGGCAACAGCGCAAACCGCACCCTTACCGCCCGGGTGGAGGTGGGCGGTGAGGTAGAGGAGGTGCCGGTTCCGCCCCGGGGCTTTGCCCGGTTGGAAAACCTGCCCCCCACCTTTACCGCCCAGCTCCTGAATGGGGATGCCCTCCCTCTGGACGACGAGGTGGGCTTCGGCCTCAAGCGGCTTGGGGTGGACTACCCCAGGACCCCCGCCCTGGAAAGGCTCTTCCTCCTCCTGGGGGCAACTCCAGGGAGGGAGGTGCGGGTGCGCGTGGCGGTGCCCCAAGGGCCCCCCGATGGGCCCACCCTTTTACTCGCCCCTTCCGGGGGAGACCCCACCCCGGTTCTCCTCACCACCCCTCACCCCCTCCTGGAAGGGGTGACCCTTGTGGGGGAGCACCTCTCCCCTCCTCCCCCACCCCCCTCTTCCTGGCGGTCCCTGGCGGAAGGGGAGGACGGGGTAGGCCTCATCTACCACACGGAAGGAGGCCTTTACCTGCCCCCCTTGGCCGCCATCCAGGACCGCCCCTTCTTCCCCCTGCTGGTCTACAACTTCCTCAAACCCTACCGGGAGGTGCGCACGGGCCTCCTTTCCCCAGGGGAAACCCTTCTCCCCACCCCTGGGCCCAGCTTCCTTCCGCAAAGCCAAGGAGGGGCAGGCCGGTTCCTTGCCCTCCTCGCCGCCTTGGTGCTCCTCCTGGAAGCCCTTCTCTTCCGCCCCAAACCCCAGGCCCAGGAGGCATAATGGGCCCATGCGCTTCCGTCCTTTCACCGAGCTGGATCTGGACCTCCTCAATCGCGTAGCCGGAAGCCGGCCCCTGAGCCTGGGCGCCGTGCGCTTTTTTGCCCGCACCGGCCACTCCTTCCTGGCGGAAGAGGGGGAGGAGCCCATGGGCTTTGCCCTGGCGCAGGCGGTGTGGCAGGGGGAGGCCATCACGGTCCTCGTCAGCCGGGTGGAGGGCAGGAGCCAGGCCGTCCTGGAAGGCCTCCTGGCCGCCGTGGTGAAAAGCGCCTACGACGCTGGGGTCTACGAGGTGGCCCTGCACCTGGACCCCAAACGGCAAGACCTCCAGGCGGCCCTACAGGCCCAGGGATTCTCCGTAGAACCCCTGGTCCTGGCGGTGAGGGTCCTGGGAAGCCGCGGGCAACGGGGCGAAACCCGGGGCGTCCTAGAATGAGGAGCATGAACCGGGTTCTCATCGGCATCCGGGGGGAGCCTACCCCCGAGGGGATGGAGCGGATTCTCAAGGCCCTACGGGCCCTCGAGGGCACCTCCCAGGTCCAGGCCACCGGCCCCGCCCAGGTCCTGGTGGAGTACGATCCCCAGGTCCTCACGGTGATGGACCTCCTCCGCACCATCCGGGAAGAGGGCTTTTTGGCGGGGATGCTCTAATCCCACCCCCCTTGGCCTCCACCGCGGTGGGGACCCCGGCAAATCCCTTGCCCACATGGGTTTAGAACCCTTTGGGGGCAGGGTGGGGCGAGAAGGGGAATGGGGCCAACCCTTTCCGGTAAACTTCCCCTCGAGGTGCCCCATGCTGGACTTCTACGCCATAGAAGACCTCCTTACCCCGGAGGAGAAGGAGATCCAAAAGGCAGCCCGTCGCTTCCTGGAAAGGGAGGCCCTGCCCTACATCGGCCAGTGGTGGGAGGAAGGGGTCTTCCCCACCCACCTCATACCCCGGTTCGCGGAGCTGGGCTTCCTAGGCCCCACCCTGCCCCCGGAGTACGGGGGGGCAGGGGTCTCCAGCGCCGCCTACGGCCTCATCGCCTACGAGCTGGAACGGGTGGACTCGGGGCTTAGGAGCTTCGTGAGCGTGCAAAGCTCCTTGGTCATGTACCCCATCTACGCCTTCGGCAGCGAGGAGCAGAAGCGGGAGTTCCTCCCCAGGCTGGCCCGGGGGGAGATGGTGGGGGCTTTCGGCCTCACCGAGCCCGACGGAGGTTCGGACCCCTACGGCAACATGAAGACCAAGGCCCGCCTCGAGGGGGACACCTGGGTCCTGAACGGCACCAAGATGTGGATCACCAACGGCAACCTGGCCCACATCGCCATCATCTGGGCCAAGGACGAGGAGGGGCGGGTCCTAGGCTTCATCGTCCCCACCGACACCAAAGGCTTCCAGGCCCGGGAGGTGAAGCGCAAGATGAGCCTAAGGGCCTCGGTGACCAGCGAGCTGGTGCTGGAGGAGGTGAGGGTGCCCGAGGCCCTACGCCTGCCCCAGGCGATAGGCCTAAAAGCCCCCCTTTCCTGCCTCACCCAGGCCCGCTTCGGCATCGCCTGGGGGGCCTTGGGGGCCTTGGAGGCCGTGTACACGGAGGCGGTGGAGTTTGCCAAAAGCCGGAGCACCTTCGGAACGCCCCTTGCCCAAAAGCAGCTTTTGCAGGCCAAGCTGGCGGAGATGCTTGCCGACCACACGGAGGGGCTCCTTCTCGCCTGGCGCCTGGCCCGGCTCAAGGACGAGGGGAAGCTTAAGCCCGCCCAGGTCTCCCTGGCTAAGAGGCAGAACGTGTGGAAGGCCTTGAAGGCGGCCCGCCTGGCCCGGGACATCCTGGGGGGAAGCGGCATCACCCTGGAGTACCACGCCATCCGCCACATGCTTAACCTGGAAACCGTCTACACCTACGAGGGCACCCACGACATCCACACCCTGGTCCTGGGGCGGGAGGCCACGGGGCTGAACGCCCTGTAGGAGGCGGGAAACGGCGGGCATGGTCGTCGCCTTCACGGGAGACCACTTCCTGGCCAAGGAGGCGCTCCTCCAGGAGGCCTCCCTCAGGGGCTTTAGCCGCTTCACCGAGCCCACCCCCGAGGCCCTCTCAGAGGCCCTAAGCCCTGGGCTTTTCGGGGGGGCGGGGGCCATGCTGGACCTGCGGGAGGTGAGCGACGGGGAATGGAAGGCGCTAAAACCCCTCCTGGAAAACGTCCCCGAGGAGGTGGCCGTGCTCCTCCTTGACCCCAAGCCCACCACCGCCCGGGCCGCCTTCTACCGCACCCGCGAAAGGCGGGACTTCCCCACCCCGAGGGGTAAGGACCTCGTACGCCACCTGGAAAACCGGGCCAAGCGCCTGGGGTTTAGGTTGCCCGCGGGCATCGCCCAGTACCTGGCCTCCCTGGAGGGGGACCTCGAGGCCCTGGAGAGGGAGCTGGAAAAGCTTGCCCTCCTGCCACCTCCCCTCACCCTGGAGAAGGTGGAGCGGGTGGTGGCCCTAAAACCCCCCATAAGCGGTTTTGACCTGGTGCGGGCCGTCTTGGATCGGGATGCCAGGGCCGCCTTCCGCCACCTCAGGCGGCTAAGGGAGGAGGGGGAGGAACCCTTGAGGCTCCTCGGAGCCTTCGCCTGGCAGTTTTCCCTTCTGGCCAGGGCCTGGATGCTCCTTCGGGAAAACCCCAGGCCCACGGAGGCGGACCTCGCCCGCCTCGAGGCCCATCCCTATGCGGCCAAAAGGGCGCTGGAGCTGGCACGAGGCCTGGCTAGGGAGACCCTCGAGGGCAGCCTGGACGCCCTGATCCAGGCGGAACGCCGGGCCAAGGAAGGCAAGGATCCCTGGCTGGCCCTGGAAAGGGCGGTCCACACCCTCCTCCGCCTCACGCCGGCAGGGCCTCAATGACACCACCCCGGGGAATCCCTGCCTAGGGAGTTGACCCACAGGTCAGCCCTGGGTTAGCCTCCTTCCATGCTAAGCCCAGATCTGGTGGAAAGCCTCCTGCGGCAGGCGCTAAAGGGCGGGGCCGACTTCGCCGAGATCTACGCGGAGCGCTCCAGAAGACGGCGCATGACGGTGCGCGCGGGCCGAATGGAGGAAGCCATTTCCGGCCTGGACTACGGGGCAGGCCTAAGGCTTTTCTTCGGCACCGAGGTGGTCTACGCCTACACCAACCAGCTCACCCCTGAAGGCCTCCTGGAGGCCCTGGAAACCCTTCTCCGGGCCAAGGGAGGCCTGGGCCAGGTGGACGAGAGGGGCGCTGGGGGCCTGGACTTCCGCAAGGCTCTCCCCAGGGGCCTTCACGCCCCCAGCACGCCCTACGGGGAAAAGGACAAGCGCTACCGCCTGGAAAGGCTCTTGGAAGCCGAGGCGGGCGCTCGCATCTCCCCGGAAATCAAGCAGGTGGAGGCCAGCCTCCAGGAGTGGGAGCAAGAGGTCCTGATCGCCAACACGGAGGGCACGTGGGCCGAGGAAAAAAGGGTCCGTACCCGGCTCTTCGTGCTGGCGGTGGCCCAAGAGGGCACGGAGGTGCAAACCGGTTACGCGGCCCCCGGCAAAAGCGTGGGCCTGGAGCTCTTTGACCTCTACCCACCCCAGGAGGTGGGGGCCAGGGCTGCCCGCCAGGCCCTCACCAACCTGAGGGCCAAGCCCGCCCCCGCGGGAACCATGCCCGTGGTGGTGGGAAACGCCTTCGGCGGGGTTATCTTCCACGAGGCCCTGGGCCATCTCTTGGAAACCACCAGCGTGGCCAAGAAGGCCAGCGTCCTGGCCGACAAGCTGGGGGAGGAGGTGGCAAGCCCCGTGGTGACCTACGTGGACGACGGCACCCTGCCCCACGCCTGGGGCTCCACGGAGGTGGACGACGAGGGCCGTCCCACGGAGCGCACGGTGCTCATCGAAAAGGGGGTGCTCAAGGCCTACATGGTGGACCGCCTAGGCCACCTCCTCACCGGCTACCCCATGACCGGCTCGGGGCGCAGACAGGATTACACCTTCGCCCCCACCTCGAGGATGCGCAACACCTTCATCGCCCCCGGGGATAAAGAGGTGGAGGACCTCATCGCCAGCGTGGAATTCGGCCTCTACGCCAAGGAGTTGGGGGGTGGGCAGGTGAAGCCGGGCTCCGGGGAGTACAACTTCGCCGTGCAGGAGGGGTACATCATCCGCCATGGCCGCATAGAGGAGCCCGTGCGCGGGGCCATGCTGGTGGGCAAGGGGCCCGAGACCATCAGGAGGGTGGTGGCCGTGGCCAAGGACTGGGAAAACGCCCCTGGGATGTGCGGGAGCCTGTCGGGAATGGTGCCCGTGGAGGTGGGCCAGCCCCACGTGCTGGTCTCGGAGATCGTGGTGGGAGGTAGGGCATGACGCTGGAGGAAGCCAAACGCTACCTGTTGAGACGGGCGAAGGAACTGGGCCTCGAGGCGGAGGTTCTCTTCCAGGAGGAGCGGGAGCTTTCCCTCAGGGCCCGGCAAGGCACCTTGGAGGAGATCAAGGAAGCCCGCCAGGGGGGGGTTGGCCTCCGGGTGGTGGTCCAAGGCCGCATGGGCTACGCCTACACGGAGGAGCTCTCCCTGGAAGCCCTGGAGTGGGCCCTCTCGGAGGCCCGGGATAACGCCCTCCTTGCGGGCAAGGAAGGCCACATATCCACGGGCCAGGCCCTGGGAAGCCACGACCTTTTGGGGGAAGGGCTATCCGCCCCCCTGGATACCAAGAAGCAGAGCGCCCTGGAGCTGGAACGGGCCTTGTGGGAAGACCCCAGGAGCAAAAGCGTCCTTATGGGGGGCTACATGGAAAAGGAGGTCCGGGTGGCCCTGGCCAGCACCCGGGGCGCCGAAGGGGCCTACCGCACCGGGCTTGCCGGGATGGGGGGCAGCCTGGTGATGGCGGACGGCCCCAGCCTTAAGCAAGGCTGGGACTTCAAGCTGGCCAAGGAATTCCACCTCCTGGACCCCGGCCGCACCGCCTTGGAGATCCGCGAGAAAACCGCCCGGCTCCTAAACGCCAGACCCCTCCCCACGGGCCGCTACCGGGCCTACCTGGAGCCCAAGGCCATGGCGGGCCTCCTCTTGGTGCTTTCCCGCTCCCTTTCCGGGAAAAGCGCCTTGGAGGGCAAAAGCCGCCTCCTAAACCGGCTTGGGGAACGGATCGCCTCGGAGTGGGTCACCCTGGTGGACGACCCCACCCTGGAAAAGGGGCTCCTCTCCCGCCCCTTCGACGCCGAGGGCACCCCGGCCCGGCGCACGGTGGTGGTGGAGAAGGGGGTCTTCAAGACCTTTCTCCACAACAGCGAAACCGCCAAAGCCCTGGGCCAGGAGAACACCGGCCACGCCTTCCGCACCTACCGGGGGGTTATGGACGTGGCCCCCACGAACCTCTACCTGGAGCCCGTGGGCAACCTAAGCCTGGAAAAGGGCGTGCTGGTGACCGAGTTCATGGGCCTCCATGCCGGGGCCAACCCCGTGAGCCTGGACTTCTCCCTGCAAGCCCTGGGGCTTTGGGTGGAGGAGGGGGAGGTGCGGTATGCGGTGGAGAACTTCGCCGTGGCTGGGAACCTTTTGGATCTCCTCCAGGCCATTGAGGCCGTGGGGGGCGAGCTGGACTGGGAAGTGATGGGGGCCGCCTTCGGAAGCCCTATGGTGGCAGTGGCGGAGCTTTCCTTTGCGGGTGTTTAGCGTGGGGAAAATCCTGGTCACCCGGAGCCTTCCGGGAAGCGCCCTGGAGCACCTGCGGGAAAGGGGTTACCGGGTAGAGGCTCACGAGGGGCTATTCCTCTCTCGGGAAGACCTTCTCAAGAAGGTGGAGGGAGCCATAGGCCTTATCCCCACGGTGAAGGACCGCGTTGACGCCGAGGTCATGGACCGTGCCCCCGGGCTTAAGGTCATCGCCTGCTACAGCGTGGGGGTGGACCACGTGGACCTCGAGGCGGCCAAAGCCCGGGGCATCCGCGTGACCCAGACTCCTGGGGTGTTAACCGAGGCTACCGCTGACCTCACCCTGGCCCTTCTCTTGGCGGTGGCCAGGCGGGTGGCGGAGGGGGTGGACTACGCCCGAAAGGGCCTTTGGCAGGCCTGGCATCCCGAACTCCTTCTGGGGATGGACCTCGAGGGCGCCACCCTGGGCATCGTGGGCATGGGCCGCATCGGCCAGGCGGTGGCCAAAAGGGCCGAGGCCTTCGGGATGCGGGTGGTCTACACAGGCCGCACGCCAAAGCCCCTCCCCTACCCCTACCTTTCCCTGGAGGCCCTTTTGGCCACATCCGACATCGTGAGCCTCCACACCCCCTTGACCCTCGAGACCCACCGCCTCATAAACCGGGAAAGGCTTTTTGCCATGAAGCCAGGAAGCATCCTGATCAACACCGCCCGGGGAGGCCTGGTGGACACGGAAGCCCTGGTGGAAGCCCTAAGGGGGCATCTTTTTGGGGCGGGCTTGGACGTCACCGATCCCGAGCCCTTGCCCAGAGGCCATCCCCTATACGCCTTGCCCAACGCCGTGATCACCCCCCATATCGGCTCGGCAGGAAGGCGAACCCGGGAACGCATGGCGGAGATGGCGGTGGAGAATCTGCTCGCCGTTTTGGAGGGCAGGGAGCCCCCAAACCCAGTAGTATGAGCCCCATGGGCTTCGTCATCGGCCTTCTCGGTGGGGGCTTTGGAGGGCTTGTGGGTCTTGGGGGAGGCACGGTGATGATCCCCCTGATGGTGGGGATCCTCAAGCTTTCCCAGCACAAGGCCCATGGCACCAGCCTGGTGGCCGTATTTTTCACCGGGCTCATGGGCGCCCTCACCTACGGGCTCCAGGGGTCCTTGAGCCTCAAGGCCGCCTTGTTCCTGGCAACCACCGCCATCCTCACCGCCCGCCTAGGGGCCCGCTACGCCCACGGCCTGGCGGAAAAGGACCTCAAGCGGGCCTTCGGCCTTTTCCTCCTCTTCGTCTCCCTTCTCCTTCTCCTGAAGCCCTACCTAGCCCCCGTAGGCCTGGTCCGGGGCGAGGTTTGGGAGGATCTCACCCTCCTCCTGGCGGGAAGCCTCACCGGCTTCCTCTCGGGCATGATGGGGGTGGGAGGAGGGACCATCATGGTCCCGGCCATGGTCCTGGCCTTGGGCATGGACCAGCACACCGCCCAGGGCACGAGCCTCCTCGCCATGGTGCCCGCCAGCCTGGTGGGGGCTTACACCCACCACCGCCTGGGCAACGTGGATACCCTCCTGGCCCCTGGCCTGGTACCTGGGGTGCTCTTGGGTACCTTTTTGGGAGGCGAGGCCGCCCACTTTCTGCCCGAGACCACCCTGCGCCTGGTCTTCGCCATGGTGCTCCTATGGACTTCCTGGCGCTACCTCAGTCCCTCCGGCCGGAAACGGTGAGCTTTTGCACTATTCCTCGAGGCCGAGGTGGACTTCCGTAAAAGGAAGTGGGCGAAGGCAACGCTGGCAGGATGTGGCTCATCCTTTCTCCGTGGCTTTGGGCTTTAGCGGCCTGGGAAACGCCATGTGGAACGCCCTGATCGTGGGCGTCCTAGTGGGGATTTTGGCCCTCAGCGTCACCCGGGAAAAACCCCGAGCAGCCTAAAGATGTTCGTGGCCCCCGCCTCGGCCTTGGCCTAGGCGGATTGGCCTCTTGCGCCTTATCCGAAGAGGCGGTAAGGTGAGGTGGGCCTTTAAACCGGTCCAGCGAGGCCGGAAAGGAGGAGGGATGAAACGAGATCACAGGGGTTATTGGGAAAAGCCAGGCGGAGGCTTCGGCCTCCGCTTCTTTTTGGAGGTGCTTTGTGCGCTTTAAGGCCGAGCTTTTAAACGCCGAGGAGATGCGGCGGGCTCTACACCGCATCGCCCACGAGATCGTGGAGGCCAACAAGGGCGTGGAGGGCCTGGCCCTCGTGGGCATCCACACCCGGGGCATTCCCTTAGCCGAACGCATTGCCCGCTACATCCGGGAGTTTGAGGGGAAGGAGGTGCCGGTAGGGATGCTGGATATTACCCTCTACCGGGATGACCTTTCCGAGATCGGGATCCGGCCCCAGGTGCGTCAGACCCGGATTCCCTTTGACATCACGGGTAAGGCTCTGGTCCTGGTGGACGATGTGCTCTACACGGGCCGGACCGCCAGGGCTGCCCTGGATGCCCTCATGGACCTGGGCCGTCCCAGGCGCATCTACCTGGCGGTTTTGGTGGACCGAGGGCACAGGGAGCTGCCCATCCGGGCGGATTTCGTGGGCAAGAACGTGCCCACCGCCAAAAACGAGGTGGTAAAGGTGAAGCTGGAGGAAGTGGACGGGGAGGACCGGGTGGAGCTTTGGGAAAAGGAGGGGGCATGAGGCACCTCCTGGATTTCCAAGGCTGGACCCGCGGCCAGGTGGAAAACATCCTGGATACCGCAAAGGTGATGGCCGAGGTGCTGGAAAGGCCGGTGAAGAAGGTACCCGCCCTCCAGGGCTTCACCGTGGCCACGGTGTTCTTTGAGCCCTCCACCCGTACCCGCATCTCCTTTGAGCTGGCGGCCAGGCGCATGTCCGCGGATGTGGTCTCCTTTACCGCACAGACGAGTAGCCTGCAAAAGGGGGAAAGCTACAAGGACACCCTGCTTACCCTCGAGGCCATGGGCATAGATGCCTACATCCTCCGCGCCGACAGCGCCGGGGTCCCCCACCAGGCCACCCGCTGGGTAAAGGGTGCCGTCATCAACGGCGGGGACGGGCGCCGGGCCCATCCCACCCAGGCCCTCCTGGATGCCTACACCCTCCTGGAGGCCCTGAACACCCTGGAGGGCAAGAAGATCGCCATCGTGGGGGATATCCTTCACTCCCGGGTGGCCCGCTCCAACGTGGAACTTCTCCCTCTGCTCGGGGCCGAGGTCTGGGCGGCAGGCCCCCCCACCCTCCTGCCCCAAAGCCTTCCCGGAGCCAGGCTCACCCCCCACCTGGAGGAGGCCCTCGAGGAGGCGGATGCGGTCATGGTGCTGAGGCTCCAGAAGGAGCGCATGGAGGCAGGCCTCATCCACCTCCAGGACTACATCGCCCACTACCAGGTGACGGAAAAGCGCCTGAGAAAGGCCAAACCCCACGCTTTCCTCCTCCACCCTGGTCCCATGAACCGGGACATCGAGCTGGAAGGCACCCTGGCGGACTCGGAAAGAAGCCTGGTAAACCGCCAGGTGCGAAACGGCCTTGCGGTGCGCATGGCGGTGCTGTACCACCTCCTGGTGGGGAGGGAGGGGTAAGACACCCCCTTTGAAGGGAGAGGAACGCATGCTGCTCATCAAGAATGTCATGCTGGTGGACGCCCTAGGGGAACGGGGTCCTGCGGACGTGCTCATAGGAGAGGGGAGGATCCTTAGCCTAAGCGGGGGGAAAGCGGAAAGGGTTCTGGAGGGAAAGGGCCTCCTCTTGGCCCCTGGCTTCCTGGACCTCCACGCCCACCTCAGGGAACCCGGCCAGGAGGTGAAGGAGGATCTGGCCAGCGGGCTTTTGGCTGCCGTGCGGGGAGGGTACACGGATGTGGTCTCCATGCCCAACACCAACCCGCCCGTGGACACCAAAGAAGCCGTGCAGGCCCTCAGGAAAAAGGCCCAGGCCCTGGGGCTTGCCCGGCTCCACCCCGCCGCCGCCCTGACCCAGGGCCAGGAGGGAAAGGCCCTCACGGAAGCCGGCCTCCTAAAGGAGGCTGGAGCCTCCCTTCTCACCGACGACGGCCGCACCAACGAGGACGCGGGGATCCTGGCGGCAGGGCTTCTGCAGGCTTCCGCCTTCGGCCTGCCCGTGGCGGTGCACGCCGAGGATGCCTCCTTGCGCCGGGGTGGGGTGATGAACGATGGTCCCCTGGCCGACCTTTTGGGCCTTCCCGGCAATCCCCCGGAGGCGGAGGCCGCCCGCATCGCCCGGGACCTCGAGGTCCTGCGCTATGCGGTGCGCCGGAGCCATGGGAAACCCCACCTCCACATCCAGCACCTTTCCACCAAACGGGGCCTGGAGCTGGTGCGGGAGGCCAAGGGGGCTGGGCTTCCCGTGACCGCCGAGGCCACCCCCCACCACCTCACCCTCACGGAGGAAGCCCTTAGGTCCTTGGATCCCCTTTACAAGGTGGCCCCACCCCTCCGCACCCAAGAGGACCTGGAAGCCCTTATAGAAGGCCTTCTGGATGGTACCCTGGACGCCATCGCCACCGACCACGCCCCCCACACCCAGGCGGAGAAGGAGATGGACCTTTTGCGGGCACCTTTTGGGATACCCAGCCTCGAGGTGGCCTTCCCCCTCCTATACACCGAGCTTCACCGGAAGCGGGGAATCCCCCTAAAGCGCCTGGTGGAGCTCTTCACCGATGGCCCAAGGAACATCCTGGGCCTAAGGCCCCTCCACTTGGAGGAAGGCGCTGAGGCCAGCCTGGTCCTCCTGGACCCCAAGGAACGCCCCGTGGACCCCCGTGGCTTTGCCTCCAAGGCCCGGTTTTCGCCCTGGGCGGGGTGGGTTTTAGGGGGGTGGCCAGTTCTCACCCTGGTGGAGGGGCGGGTGGTACACCAGGCCTTGGGATAGGAGCGTGCTGAAGCGGCTCCTGGAGGCCGATCAACTGGGCCTGCGTCCGGAATGGGTGGGCTGGGCTTCCCAAAGGGGAAGCCCAGCCCACCTACCGGTACCAGAAGGCCGTGGAGCGCATTCGCCAAAGCATCCGCCCCAAAGAGGGTTTCCCATGCCCCTGCACCCACGTGGCCCACGCGTACGTCCGCTTTCCCTAAGGCTCCTACAAGCGGCCCGATATCGCCCTCTTTTGCCAAGAGCCCGAGG
This sequence comes from Thermus neutrinimicus, assembly GCF_022760955.1. Taxonomy (NCBI): domain Bacteria; kingdom Thermotogati; phylum Deinococcota; class Deinococci; order Thermales; family Thermaceae; genus Thermus; species Thermus neutrinimicus. Next base: position 47,912 of record NZ_JAKTNU010000006.1, on the reverse strand, counting down.
AACTGGACGAGGCCATCACCCTCCTGCCCGAGGCGGTGGTGGAGGTGGTGAACCAGGGATACGAGGCCAAGGACCTGGACATCGCCCCCCGGTTCTACCTGTCCCAGGGGGTGAAGGACGTGGTGATCGTCGACCCCCATACCCCCTTAGTCCTTCACCTGGGAAAGGAGGGCGCCTGGCGCCATGTGTCCCCTGGGGAACTCCAGCTCCTTTGCGGTTGCACCCTCACCGTTTAGGGGGCACCATCTCTCCTAGGCTCGTTATCCCTTCCGCCTCCATAAGCCTCAGGAGGCCTTTCAGCACCCGGCGGGGGAAAAGGGGGCCCCCATAGACGAAACCCGTGTAGACCTGGACCAATCTGGCCCCCAGCTTCAAGCGTTCCCAAACATCCTCAGGACCCTCCACGCCTCCCACGCTCACCAGGGTCAGGCCCCCCACCCCCGAAAGGTGCCTTAGCATCTCCAAGGCCCGTCCCTTCAAGGGCCTCCCGGAAAGCCCTCCCGCTTCCCCGGCCAGGGGGCTTCTGAGGTTCGGCCGCTCCCAGGTGGTGTTCACCGCCACCAGGCCCTCGAGGCCGTGCTTGAGGCACAGGGCCACCACCTGATCCAGGGCTTCAAGGGTGAGGTCCGGGGCCACCTTGAGGAGAAGGGGCTTTTTCGTGCCGGGGCGGAGCCGGGAAAGAAGCTCATCCAAAAAGGGACCCTCCTGCAGGGTGCGTAGCCCTGGGGTGTTGGGAGAGCTCACGTTGAGGACGAAGTAATCCCCATAAGGCTCCAGGACCTCTAAGGCCTTTAGGTAGTCCTCCGCCGCCCTTTCCAAGGGGGTATCCCGGTTCTTGCCCAGGTTCACCCCCACGGGGAAGGAAAGCCCCCGTTCCCGGAACCGCTTAAGCCTCTTGGCCGCCTCCTCCGCCCCCCGGTTGTTGAAGCCCATGCGGTTGATGAGGGCCCTATCCTCCACCAAGCGGAAAAGCCTGGGCCTGGGGTTTCCCTCCTGGGGCCTAGGGGTTAGGGTCCCCACCTCGGCAAAGCCGAAGCCCAGGGCCCACCAGGCCCCTAGGGCCCGGGCATCCTTATCCATCCCTGCCGCCAGGCCCAAGGGATTGGGAAAGCGCAGGCCAAAGGCCTCCACCTGAAGCCTGGGGTCTTCTAGCCGCAGGAGCCTGGCGGGGACCTCCAGGAGAGGCCCCCTCTCGGACCACCAGGAAAGCCACCCAAGGGTAAGCTCATGGGCCTCCTCCGGGTCCAGGGCGAAGAGCAGGCGGTGCATACGGGCCCATGGTACCTTGACCCCGCCCGCCCCTCCAAGGTATACCTAGCCCATGCGAGGACCCTTTCGCCTGGGCTATGGGGCGTTGCTGGGCCTTTTTCTCACCGCCTGCTCCTTTGCGGTTACCGTGGACCTTCCGGAGCGGAGCTTCAGCGTCGCAGCTTTGCCCAACACCCAAGGGAAGATCCTGTACCCCATTAAGGACCCCGCCACCGACCCTGGATGCACGGACTTATCCTCCTACGGCATCCAAGCCTATGCGTGCGGCATAGGACCCGACGACGAAAGAGCCGGGGAAGCCCGGTTTCAATGGAGCCCAAGCGCACCCCTTACCCTCCAAGGGGAAAACCTCACCCAAGGCATCGCCCAAGGCGGGTTCTGGCTGGGCCTCGAGGTCCAGGGCCTGCCCTCCGGCCCGGTAAACTTCACCCTCAAGAACCCCAAGGCCCTCGTAACCGTGGGCCTCTAGGCTAAAGGACCTTTCCCCCCTGGGGGCTTTGTGCCCCCGGGTTTTTTCTTCCCCACCCTCGGGGCTATGATAGGGGCTAGATGAAGGACGTCTTGCGCCTGGAACTCCCCGTGCTTCCCCTGAGGAACACCGTGATCCTCCCCCACACCACCACCGGGGTGGATGTGGGCCGCCCCAAGAGCAAAAGGGCGGTGGAGGAAGCCCTGAACGCCGACCGCTACATCTTCCTGGTCACCCAGAAGGACCCCGAGGTGGACGACCCCACCCCGGAGGACCTCTTCGGGGTGGGCACCTTGGCGGTGGTCAAGCAGGCCATGCGCCTGCCGGATGGCACCCTGCAGGTGATGGTGGAGGCCAGGAACCGGGCCCGCCTGGTTTCCCATGTGGCCGCTCCCTACCTGAGGGCCGTGGGGGAGGTGCTCCCCGAGCCTCCCCTGCAGGACCCAAGCCTGGCCCGGGTCCTGGTGAACGAGGTGCAGGAGGCCTTTGAACGCTACCTGCAAAACCACAAGACCCTGCGCCTGGACCGGTACCAACAGGAAGCGGTCAAGAGCACCCTGGACCCCGCCATCCTGGCGGACCTGGTCACCCACCACGCCACCTGGGGCCTCGAGGAAAAGCAGGAAATCCTGGAGACCCCGGAGGTGGAGGAGAGGCTTAAAAAGGTCCTGGCCCTCCTTCTTCGCGATCTGGAGCGCTTTGAGCTGGACAAGAAGATCGCCGCCCGGGTCAAGGAGCAGATGGACCAGAACCAAAGGGAGTACTACCTCCGGGAGCAGATGAAGGCCATCCAGAAGGAGCTGGGGGGCGGGGAGGACTTCCTGAGCGAGATAGAGGAGCTCCGGGAGCGCATCGAGAAAAAGGGCATGCCCGAGGGCGTCAAGGAAAAGGCCCTCAAGGAGCTCAAGCGCCTGGAGCGCATGCAACCCGGCTCCCCCGAGGCCACGGTAAGCCGCACCTACCTGGACTGGCTCTTGGATGTCCCTTGGACCGAGGCCGACCCCGAGGTCTTGGACATCGCCGTCACCAAGCGGGTCCTGGACGAGGACCACTACGGCCTCAAGGACGTGAAGGAGCGCATCCTGGAGTACCTGGCGGTGCGGCAGCTGACCAAGGAAAAGGAGGTCAGGGGCCACGCCCCCATCCTCTGCTTCGTGGGACCCCCAGGGGTGGGCAAGACGTCCTTGGGCAAGAGCATCGCCCGGAGCATGAACCGCAAGTTCCACCGCATCTCCCTGGGCGGGGTGCGGGACGAGGCGGAGATCCGGGGCCACCGGCGCACCTATATCGGAGCGCTTCCCGGAAAGATCATCCAGGGCATGAAGCAGGTGGGGGTGGTGAACCCCGTCTTTCTCCTGGACGAAATAGACAAGCTTTCCTCCGACTGGCGGGGGGACCCAGCCTCGGCCCTTCTGGAGGTCCTGGACCCCGAGCAGAACCACACCTTCACCGACCATTACCTGGACGTTCCCTACGACCTCTCCAAGGTGTTCTTCATCACCACCGCCAACACCCTAAGCACCATTCCCAAACCCCTTCTGGACCGCATGGAGGTCATTGAGATCCCCGGCTACACCCTGCCGGAAAAGCGGGCCATCGCCCGCCACTTCCGCTGGCCCTTCCAGGTGAAGGAGGCGGGCCTCGAGGGCAAGCTGGAGATCACCGACCGGGCCATCGACCGCATCGTGCAGGAATACACCCGGGAGGCCGGGGTAAGGAACCTGGACCGGGAGCTCTCCAAGGTGGCCCGCAAGGCGGCCAAGGACTACCTGGAAAGCCCCTGGGAAGGGGTGCGGGTGGTGGATGCCCAGGACCTCGAGGCCTACCTGGGGGTACCCAGGTACCGCCCGGACCGGGCCGAGAAGGCCCCCCAGGTGGGGGTGGCCCAGGGCCTGGCCTGGACCCCCTATGGCGGTGCCCTCCTCACCATCGAGGCCGTGGCCGTGCCGGGCACGGGCAAGGTGAACCTCACCGGCAACCTGGGGGAGGTGATGAAGGAATCCGCCCACGCCGCCCTCACCTACCTGCGGGCCCACCGGGAGGAGTGGGGCTTGCCCGAGGGCTTCCACAAGGAATACGACCTGCACATCCACGTCCCCGAAGGAGCCACCCCCAAAGACGGCCCCTCCGCGGGCATCACCATGGCCACCGCCTTGGCCAGCGCCCTCACGGGCCGCCCCGTGCGCCTGGACATCGCCATGACCGGGGAGATCACCCTTAGGGGCAAGGTGCTGGCCATCGGCGGGGTCAAGGAAAAACTGCTGGCCGCCCACCAGGCGGGCATCTACCGGGTAATCCTGCCCAAGGAGAACCAGCCCGAGCTCAAAGAGGTCCCCGAGGAGATCCTCAAGGATCTGGAGATCACCTTCGTGGAAGAGGTGGGGGAGGTGCTCAGGCTCCTCCTCCTGCCCCCCGCCCCACCCCCCGTGCCCCCCGCCGACCGGCCCCAACCGGGCGCCGGAGCCTAAACCTCCACGGTCTGGCCCAAGGGGGCCAGCACCCGCAAGGTCCCCGGTGCGGGCCGGTAGGCCCTGAGCTTCAACTCCGCCAGCCCCCGCACCCCAAGCCCTAAGCGGTACACACCGGGGAGCATAAGAAGAAGGTAGTCCAAGGGGTTTTCCGGAAGGACCGTCCCCCAAAAGAGGCTACTCCCCGAGGGGGTGGGGAGGAAGTAAAGGCTCCGTTCCTCCCCTAGAAGGCGCAAGGGAAAGGACATGGCATCGGGGCCGAGGCCCAGAGGCAGTTCCTGGTACACCTGTCCCTCCAACCTGACCACCATAGGCTCAGGTAGCACCAGGGGCACCTCCACGGGCTCCCCGCCCAGGGAGACCAGGGAGAACACCTCCGGAGCCTCCAAAGGCACCGAGGGACCCAAGCCCAGGAGCACGTTGGGCGGGGGGAATTCCGACCAGGGGAACTGGGGATCCGCGCTCACCCGTCGCCACTCCCTCAAGCCCCGTAGCAAGGCCCTCGGCTCCACGGGCTCCCCAGCACGGCTTAGGTGAAAGGCCTCAGCCACCAAATCCCCAAGCTCCCGAAAGGCTTGGGCCAGCTGGAGGTGAAGGCGGACCCTTTCCCCCTGGGAGATGGAAGCGCAAAGGTACCGGCGGAACTGGGGCTCGGTGAACCCGTAACGGCCTTCAAGGAAGTGAAGCCAACCCCTGCGCTCCAGCTCCCCCAAATACCCCCCAAACCCCAAAGCCTCGGCCAGGGCGCTTGGGAAAGTTCCTGGGTGAAGGGCCAGCACCTCCAGGGCCTGCCTTGCAGGTTGGGGAAGATGGCGGGCCTCGAGGGCCACCATGGCCCGCACCCTTTGGGGCAAGGCCTGGGAATCCCCCATGGCCAGAAGCTCTCGGAGTACCCCGGGCCGGCCCCCGCTTTCCAGGTAATAGCGGGCTGCCTCCCTAAAGGGGAGATGGCGCAGGAAAAGGTTTCGGGCCTCGGCAAACCCCAGACGGGGCACGGGGAGAACCCGGGTGATCTCCGCGGGAAAGCGGGCCCTCAGGGCCAGGAGAAAGGCCGGGTCCTCCCCGAAACGGCTCCTGGCCACCACCAAGACCTGCCCCGGCTGAGGGCGGAGCCTGAGGGCCTCGTCTAGGGACGGCAGGGGGTCGGCCAGGTAAAAGACCCCTGGGCCTTGGCCAAGCCCCTCTCGGAAGGGGAGGCCCAGGGTTTCCGCCAGCTTCCGCGCCAAGGCAGCCTGCCCTGAACCCGGGGGACCGATGAGGCCCACCAAGGCAGGGGGGCGTATCTCCGTAAGCCTCTCGGGAAGGGGCAGGCCTTCCTGGGGCACCCCAAGGCGGGCCCGCTGCATCTGCACCCAGTCGGTAAAGGCAGGGGAAAGGTCCTCGAGGCCCTCCAGCACCTCCTCCCCCGCGGGCGTGCGGTCCAGGGCTACCCCTGGGGGCAGCTCCAGGACCGAGCCTCGAAAGGCCTCCTTTCCGAAAAGCTGGCGGAGGTGGGTGAGCTCCACCCGCAGGTTCTGCAGGGCAGCCCCATGGCCCCAAAGGAGGTCCGCCAGCTTTTCCCTTCGGGTGGGGCCCTCGAGGGCCAGGTAGTAGAGGATTCCCAAGGCCTTCCGGCGTAGGGAAAGGGGACCCAAGGGCCCTTCCGCCCGGGCAGGACCGTATAGGGGCAACCGCACCTTCATCCCTCCCACCCCGTTAACCCCATCGTTAAGAAACCGTTAAGAGCCTCCCTACCCTCTGCCTCCAGCTTAACGCCTCAAAACCATACCCACGTCAGAAAAGCACATCCTCCCTTAACGTTCCCTTAATGCCCCCTTATCTACCCTCTGGGGCGAAAGGAGGTGGGACGGTGAGGCTTGGGCTTTGGTCGTGGCTGATCCTGCCCTTAATCCTGGGGGCAGCAGGTCCCCAAGCCTCCGTGCGGCTGGAAGTCAGGATTCCGGAACGCGCGGCCCTGGTGTTGGAACCCCCGGCGGTGGGGGGCAAGGTGGCGGGTCCCCTGTGGGCCAGCAGGGGAGGTGGGGGAAACCCCAGCCAACCCCCATATTGTCCCCGGGACCCCAGCGACCCCACCCTCTGCCTGCGGGATCCGGTGGTGGTCTTTGACCTTCGGTGCGCCACCCTAGGCCCTGTGCCTGCCCATTGCGTAGACCTTTACGGCGGGGATGGACGCTTTTTGGACGAGGATGGACGCCCATACCCTCCCCTCCTCCTGGACGGGGACGGTCGGGTGATCCCCGGATCCAAGCGCTTTCCCCAGTACTTCACCCACCCCTCCATGCGGCTTCACGTCTTCACCCAAAGGCGGCACTGGGCCCTTTCCGTGGCCTTTGAGACCGAACCCATCAGCCCGGATGGTAGGGTCCTGGACGCCAGCCATTTCGCCATGCACTCCATCCTCACCGGGAGGGGCGGCCTTCCCCCCACCCCTCACTGGAAGTGCCTGGCCTACCACCCGGACTGGGACCGCCCGCCCTCCCACATCTGCCCGGCTCCCTCGGGGCCCGATGGGGGGGTACTCCTGGAGGAGGTCACCGACCATCCCGGGGGCTGGCAGTCGGTCACCCTGGGGATCAAGCTCCGGCTGGACGGTTCCGAAACGCCAGGGGAGTACGAGGGTTGGTTGGTCTACACCCTCACGCTTCTCTAGGAGGCTTTCGGCACAAGGCTTTTAGGTTCTTTCGGCAGTAAAGGAGGTAACCATGAAGAAGTGGATGATCGCGGCACTGGCCCTGGCCCTGGCGGTGGGCTACGCCCAAGTGAACTTCCCCTCGGAAGGCGACCTGGACGGGAACGTGGAAGAGCTTTGGGACGATAACCACGACCAGGCGGCGGTGAAGGAGAAGGTGAAGGTCATCATCCCCCCGCGCTACGCCCTGCACCTCACCGAGGACGAGTGGAACCTGGATCTCAATAACCCCCCTGAGGCTCCCTCCCCTTATGTCTTCGATCCCAATAATCCCCAACCCCCTGAGGAGGGATGCTACCTGGTCCCCAAGGCGGTGAGGACCCCGAACGACCTCATCAACTACGCCCTACAGGGTGGCATCTTCCGCCCCATCGGCGCCTACCCGGCGGCCAAGGACTATGACGGGGACGGGAAGCTTTCCGACGAGGAAAAGGGGACCCTCATCTGCGTGAACCACAAAATCCTGCAGAAGTTCTCCAACGACCCCGATGGTTGGCAGCTGAGCGTTTCCGTGACCGGGACTCCCGCCAGCGGCTTTGGCTACTTCGGCCTGGCGGATCTCATCAACCAGGTGCCCATGGGCGGCTTTGCCACCAACAGCCTGCCCTATGGACCCGTGATGGTGGCCCAGGGCACTGGCCCCACGGGCGGCTGGCTGGACGACCTGATCGTGGAGGGCTTCTGGTTTGACGGCTCGGAGCTGGACGGCACCTACACCATCGACGTGACCTTCACCCTGGCGGGTCTCTAAAGGAGGTAGGCCATGCGGAAGCTTGTCCTTTTAGCGCTTAGCGGGCTCTTGGCCCTGGCCTTGGCCAACGGTGGCGAGGAGTGGAACGTGGGCGACCAGGAGGCCACCGTCACCGAGCGCATCAACCTCACCATCCCCCAGCGGGTGGCCCTGCACCTCACGGAGGACGAATGGGTCGTGGACCTCAATAACCCCGTTCCCGGGCAAAACGGCGAAGGGTGCTACCTGGTGCCCAAGGGCTACCAAGGCAGCCTGGAAGACGCCATCAACGATGCCTTGGCCGGCAACTTCCAGCCCATCGACACCTACCCCGCCATCAAGGACCTGAACGGCAATGGCCAGATCGACGAGGGCGAGAAGGGCACCATCATCTGCCTTAACCAGAAGGTGCTCCAGAAGTTCTGCAACAACGGGGATGGGTGCGAGCTGGACCTCAAGGTGACCCGGACCCAGGGCGGGCCCGACTACGGCCAGGGCGGGGTGGTGGATAACGCTCCTGACATTAACCACACCAAGTTCGTCCAGTTCAACGGGGTGGACGACGGCACCCCCCTGGAACTCCTCAAGGTCTTGGGCCAGCGCCTTCCCGGCTGGCTGGACGACGAGATCATCGAGGCCTTCTGGTTTGATGGCTCCGAGGAGGCGGGCACCTACCAGTTCAACTTCCTCTTCCAGCTTGCGGCCCTCTAGGCCCCAGGGCTGCCCCCAGGCTTCCTGGGGGTAGCCCCTTTTTCCCTAGAATGGTGACATGAGAAAACTCCTTCCCCTTCTGATCCTCTTGGGTGCGGCCCAAGCCCAAACCGGAGTAGGGGTAAGCCCCCCTAGGGCCCTCTACCCCGCCACCCCAGGAACCAGCCTCACGGGGAGCATCCTGGTGGACCATCCGGGGCGGAGCGGCACCCTGCAGGTGGAGGTGGTGTTGCAGGATGTTCTCCTCCAGGCGGATGGCAGACCCCTTTACCTGGACCCAGGAGCCCACCCCCGCTCCTTGAGCCGCTGGCTTTCCGTAAGTCCCTTGGCCTTCCTCCTCCAGCCCCAGGCCAGCCAGGAGGTGCGCTACACGGTGCAGGTGCCCCAGGGAATCCAGGCAGGCACCTACTGGGGCATCATCTTCTTCGAGTCGGCCCCGGCGGGAAGCCGCCAGGGTGGGGAGGGGCTGGGCATCCGGGTCAAGACCCGGGTGGGACACGTGGTTTACGTGGAGGTGGGGCAGGTGAGCCGTTCGGGGCGCATCCAGGGCTTCCGCTACCTGCCGCCAAGCCGCGAGGCCCCCGCCCAGGTGCGCCTGGTCTTCCAGAACACGGGCACCGGCCTCCTTCGCCTAAAGGGCCGGGTGGAGGTGCGGGACCCCCAGGGTCGGCCCTTAGCCCAGGGGGAGGTTCCGGAAACCGCCAGCCTTCCTGGGGCCACCCACGAGCTCCCCGCTCCCTTGGACAAACCCCTCCCGGCGGGGCGCTACCTGGTGTTGGCGGTCCTGGACTACGGAAGCCCCAACCTCATCGCCGGGGAAGGACGGATCGAGGTGAGGTGATGCGATTCCTGGCCCTGTTCCCCCTTCTGGCCTTGGCCCTGGCCCAGGTGCCCATCGGGGTCAACCTGCCGGAGGGCACCAGCCTCTCCCTGAGCGCCGAGGAAGTGGTCTTTGACCTCACGCAAAGCCCTTTTCCCCCGCCCAGCTTCCCCTACGCCTACGCCCCCACCGCCCCCCCAGGACCCTTAACCCTTAGGCTCTTCACCAACCTCGAGGGGGGTTTTGCCGTGGAGGTGGAGGCAACCCCTCTTCTCGCTGAAGGCGGAGTCCAGATCCCCTCTAGCCAGGTGGAGTACCGCCTGAACGGGGGTCCTTGGATCCCCTTGGGTCCCAAGATCATCCTGCTCACGGGAAGCGGGCCCACGGCCGGGTACCAAAGCTACGTTCTGGAGTTCCGACTGGTGCTCACGGGGCAGGAGGTACCCGGGGTCTACCGGGGAAGCCTCCTCTTCACCCTAAGCCGGCTTTAGGCCATGCGGGGCCTGGTCCTTCTCCCCTTTTTCCTGGCCTTAGGGCTGGCCCTCGAGGCCCCCGAGACCTTGGAGGCCCAGCCGGGAGGCTTCCTCAGCGTGCCCATACGGGGGGAAGGAACCGTGGCGGCGGTGGAGGTGCCCAAGGGGCTCGTCCCCCTTTCCCAGGAGGTCGAGGGGGAAGGGGTCCTGAACTTCTTGGTGGGGCCCGAGGCCTTGGCCGGGGAACACCTCCTGGTCCTTAGGGATGCCCGGGAAACCCGCACGGTGCGGGTGCGCATCCCCGTGCGGGCCAGCGTGGAGCTGAAGGTTCCCCCAGGGATGGAAGGGGTGGAAGGGGAAAGCCTTCGGTATGCCCTCAGCGTGCGCAATGCAGGAAACGCCAGGGATAAGGTGCGCCTCGAGGTGCGAAGCCTCCTTCCCTACCGGCTTTCCCAAGAGGTCCTGGAGCTGGACCCCGGGGAAGCTAAGGAGGTTGCCTTGGAACTGCGCCTCACCGGACGCAATCGCGACACGGCCACGGTCTTCGCCTACTCCGGCCTGGACCCCAAGGTGCGGGCCTACGGGGTGGTGGAAACCGTCATCCGGCCCTTTGCCGGGGCCGAGTCCCTCTCCCGGCAGGCCCTCCTTTACCGGTTCGGCCTAACCGCCAGGTACGGGTCAGGAGGCTGGGGATACGCTCTGGGCCTCTCCCTAGGAGGTGCCCTCTCCGACTATGTGCGCCTGTCCACCGGCCTGAACCTGAGGGCGGAGGGCCTTGCCGGCGAGGCCGTCTTCTACGGGGAGGATTTCGCCTTGGGCCTACGGGCCTATCCAGGGGTCTACCGCCTGGAAGCCTCCTGGGGCCCCCTACAGGGCTACGCCGCTTGGGCAGGAGGAGGGCTTAGCCTTGGGGGTCTATACCAGGAGGGACCCTGGCGCCTGGCCACCCATCTGAGCGGGCTGGGCCAGCGCTTTAGCGTGGGCTATGCCTTCCAGGAAGGCGGGCTCACCCTGGTTCCCTACGGGGTGGTGCGCCGGCGGGCCGACCCCGAGGCGGTGCAGGCAGGGGTGGGCCTCGAGGGGAAACTGGAAAACCGCGAGCTCAGCCTCACGGGAAGGCTCGAGTACCTGGAAGGCCTCAGGTTCCGCCTAGGAGGGGCCACCCGTAGCCAGGATCCCCTGGGGTTTAAGGGCGAGGTGGCCTACGAGACCGGTAGCCTCCAGGGAAGCGCCAGCCTGAGCCACCGCGTTGACGAAGCCTTCACCCAAAGCCTCACCTTCCGGCTGGCCAATACCTACGGCCTCCTTTACACCCTGGCCTACCGCCCCCTGGGAGGACCCCTCTCCCTAAGCGGCTCGGTGGGGGCCCAGGGGGGGCTGGTCCTGGGCCTGGCCGCCCGGTTCCGGGAAGGTGGACTGGAGGTTGGCGGAAGCCTCGGCCGCAACCCTCAGGGTCCTTACCTGGCCCTTTACGCCGGCTACCGGGAGCGAGACTTTGGCCTGCAGGTGGGCTACACGGCCACCGACACCCGGCGCCTTCAGTTGGCCGCCCAAGGGTCCTTCCCTCCCCTGGAAGGGAGCGCGGCCTTGGGCTACGACTGGGGACAGAACCGGCTGGAGGCCCGTTTTGGCCTCGCCTACCGGGAAGGGGTCTGGGGCCTGGGCCTCGAGGGTCGGTACGCCTCCGGGGTCCTCCAGCTCGCCGCCTTGGGAACCTTGGAGGTCAAAGGGGGTTTCGATACCCCTGAGGAGGTGGTCCAGGCCTTCGGCGGCCGGGCCACGGGGTATGTGGAAGGGGTGGTCTTCCACGACCGGAACCGGGATGGGGTAAAAGGTCCGGACGACCCCCCCCTTCCCGGAGCCAAGGTGCGGGTGGGGGCCTTGGAGGTGGTGGCGGATGCCGAAGGCCGCTACCGCCTGGAGCTCTACCCGGGAACCTACCGCCTAGAGGTGGGGGGCCTCGAGGCCAACCTGGCCCTGCGCCGCCGGCTGGAAGCCCGGGTGGAGCGGGGCGTGTCCCTGCCCCTGGACCTCCCGGTGGAAACCGTGGTGGGCCTGATGGGCCAGGTTTTCTTGGACGAAAACCGTAACGGGATAAGGGATGAGGGGGAGCCTCCCCTGCCCTATGTCCGCGTCCGCATCCAAGGCCTGGAGGCCCGCACCGCCCTCACCGATGGGCGCGGGGTCTTTGTGGTGGGAGGGCTCCTTCCGGGAAACTACAGCCTGAGCCTGGAGCCAACCAGCCTGGACAGGCTCCAGGAGCCCGGCGAACCCGTGTCCCTCACCCTCTCTCCCGGCCCCCTGCCCCAGGTCCTCCTTTTTGCCCGGCCCGTGGTGCGGGAGATTGTGCGCACCCTTACCGAGGAGACCCTGGCGGTGGTCTTGAAACCCCTGCCCTCGGTCCTGCCCCCAGGGGCTGAACTCGCCCTCGAGGCCCAGGTCCAAGGGAGCCCGGAGCGGGTCTGGGCCGAGCTGGGAGGCCGTAGCCTGCCCCTGGAGCCCAAGGGAGAGGGGATCTTTGGGGGTTACCTCCCCGTGGAGGGACAGGGTACCTTAGAAGTCAAGGTGGTGGCCGAGGGCCGAGGGGAACGGAGCGAGGCCTCCGCTCTCCTCACCGTGCGGCCCGGCCCCTTGGCCACCCTGCAGGCCACCCCAGCCCTCCTGGACCCCGGGGAGGAGGTGCACCTCGAGGCCCGCCTCCACCGCAGGGCAAGCCGGGTAGAGGTGCGGCTTGGCCCCATGGTCCTGCCCCTGGAGCGGGTGGACGAGTTCACCTACCGGGGCACCCTCCTGGCCCCCAAAACCCCAGGCGCCTACGAGCTGGAGCTCTACCTGGACGGGAACCGGGTCCACTCCGCCCGCATCCGGGTGCGGGACTAGGGAAGCTCTTCCTTGCGGTTGGCGTTGAGGAAGACCTGGGCACCGAAGCGGGCCACCACCTCCTCCGCGGGGATATAGGTGGCGCCCAAGGCCTCCATCACCCGCCTCAGGAGGAAATCCCCTTCCCGGATCTGCCGTTCCACCTGGGGAAGGCAGTCCTTATGGTAGAGGGCCATGAGGGGCTCGAGGTGGCCTTCCGGGTTATAGGCCACCACCACCGGGTAAGGGGAGGCCAAGGCCTTTTCAAAGAGAAAGGCCCAGTACCCTGGGGTCAGGAAGGGCAGGTCCGTGGCCGCCACCGCCACCCAGGAATGGCGGGCGTGGAAGAGGGCGGAGTGGAGACCCGAAAGGCTATCCGCCCCTGGGAGCAGATCAGGGTACACGGGCACGCCGAAGCCAGGGTAGGGCCGGTTGGCCACGATGAAGCGTTCCCCCGCCTCCTCGAGGCTATCCAAGACCCATCTAAGGAGGGGCTTTCCCCGGTAAGGGTAAAGGGCCTTGTCCTCCCCAAACCTGCGGGAAAGCCCCCCAGCGATCACCGCCCCCGAGTACATGCCTACCATCCTAGGGCCTCAAGAAGCCTTTCCCCTAGCCAGGGTGCGTAGAGGAACCCCGTGGAGCCAAAACCCGTGAGGGCAAAGCCCCCTTCCACGGGAAAAAGGTAGGGAAGGTCCAAACCCCCAGGCGGAAGGGGCTGGTCCAAACGGAAGCGCACACCCCGCCATAGGGAGGCCACCGAGGGACGGTAGCCCAGAAGCCCTTCCGCGCCCTTTAGGAGCCATTCCACCTCCCCCTCCGTGGGAGGAGGCGCCTCGGGGTGGGAACGATGGGGAAGGTAGCTTCCCCCTAGGGCGCTTCCCGCCAGGTAGACCCGGTAGCTGATGGCCCGGGGGAAGTAGTCCAGCAGGAGGAGGACCAGCCCCGGGATGTGCCGCCCCTCCAAGCGCAGAAGATGGGCCCCCTGCCCACCCCCAGCGTAGACCAACACCTCCCCCCGGACCCTTCCCCCGCCCTCCAGGACCAAATAGGGGGGCTCCCAGGCCAGCACCCGGGCCTTAAGAAGGGAAAGCCCTTCCGCAAGCCTCCCCAAAAGGGCCCTGGGCTCCAGCCAAAAGGCCTCCTCCAAAAGGACCCCCCCTTCTTCCCAGGAATGCTGGAGCCCTCCGAGCCGCGCCGCCACCTTTTCCCTTTCCCCTTCCGGCACCGGACGGAAGACCCCAAGGTGCAAGGGCACGAAGCGGCTGTAGAAGCGAAGGGCCGCCTCGAGGGCCTCCTCTCCCCTCCTCGCCAGGGTAAACCGCTTCCCCCGCAAGGGGTTCACCAGGGCCACAGGCACCCGGCTTGCCTCCCCCAGGTCCTGGGCCACCACCAACACCCGGTGCCCCCTTTCCCGGAGGAGCCGGGCGGCGGTAAGCCCCGCCACCCCGGCCCCCAGGACCACCACCTCGGCCTCCCCCACCCGCCTCATCCCACCTTGGGGTCAGAAGCGAAAACCCTCCCCTTCCCTACGGCACAAACCCCTGGCCGCCAGGCCCTCCAAAAGCGCCCGGGCCTCAGGCTCGGACAGGAAAGGCTCCAGGTCCTCCGGGCGCAAGACCCCCCCTTTCCGCCAGGCCTCCCTCATGGCCAAGCGCTCCAAGGCCGCCCGCGAAGGCCCCTTGGCCAAAAGCCTTCCCTGCCAGCGGAATAGGCCCAGGTACAGCAAAAAGGCAAGGGAGGCCGCCAGGGCAAAACCCCAAAGGGCAAAGCGGGAAGCCGCATATACGAGAAGAAAAAGGGCCAAGGCACCGCTAAAGGGCAGGATACGCTGGCGCATGCCGCCCCCTTTAGGCCACGGGCAAGGGGATGGGAGCGGGCTCCCTGGCCCCCACCACCTCCCCGAGGAGCAGGTGCGGGGTGGCCTGCTTGATCTCCACCGGGTAGAGCCCCGGGGTGGGGGCCTGGTGGGCGGGGACCAGCACCGGATGGTTACCCCGGTCGTGCCCCTGGGCATACCCCTCCTCCTTGGCCACCCCCCGCACCAGGACCTCCACGGTCTTCCCCACCCACTCCAGGTTGCGGCGGTAGCTCCACTCCTTCTGCTTTTCAATGAGGCGTTGGAGCCTTTCCACCTTCACCTCGCGGGGCAGGTCCTGGAAGTGCTTGTAGGCGGGAGTACCGGGCCTAGGAGAGTAGATGAACATGTAGGCTTGGTCGTAACCCACCTCGTCGTAGAGGGAAAGGGTCTCCTGGAAGTCCTCCTCCGTCTCCCCGGGGAAGCCCACGATGATGTCCGTGGAAAGCACGGCATCCGGCAGGACTTCCCGGATCCTCCGGATCCGCTCCAGATACTGTGCCCGCCGGTACTCCCGGGCCATGCGCCTAAGCACCCGGTCCGAGCCAGACTGGACCGGAAGGTGGATGTAACGGGTGATGGCGGGGGTTTCGGCAATGGCTTCAATGATGTCGTCGGTGAAGTTCACCGGGTGGCTGGTGAGGAAGCGCACCCGGGGGATGCCCATCTGCCCCACCATTCTTAGGAGCTCAGCGAAGCTGGGAAAGCCCGGCTGGTCCTTGCCGTAGGAGTTCACGTTCTGCCCCAGTAGGGTAACCTCCACCACCCCGGCCTCCCTCAGGGCTTCTATCTCCCTCAGGATCAGGTCCGGGTGGCGGGAGACCTCAGGACCCCGGGTGGTGGGGACGATGCAGTAGGTGCAGTGGTGGTTGCACCCGCGGATGATGGTCACGTGGGCGGAAAGGGCTCCCTTGGGGGGTGGGGGAATGTAGTCCAAAAGGTCTTCCTTGAAGGTAAGGTCCCAAAAGCGCTGGTTCCCCTTCAAGGCCTCGGGCAGGGAGGTGAGGGCCCCGGGGCCCAGGAGAACATCCACCCCAAACTTGCGGGCCATCTGCTGCCCCTCGTCCAGCTGGGCCAGGCAGCCCATGAGCCCGATGAGAAGGCCCCTCCTCTCCTTTTCCCTACGGAGCTGGCCTAAAAGGGAGCGCACCTTCTCCACGGGCTTGCCGCGGACGGCGCAGGTGTTCACCAGGACGAAGTCCGCCTCCTCCACCGAGTCCACCAACTCCCACCCCAGGCTCACCAGCTCACTGGCCACCAGGTGGGAGTCGTACTCGTTCATCTGGCATCCGAAGGTAATGATGTGGGCGCGCATACTCCTCCTAGGGCGTCCGGGGGGATCCCGGGCCCCGTGGTTTTTAGTGTAGCAACCTCTAGGCCCTTAAGGCCAAACCACCTTCCCGGACTCCCTGCCCTCGAGAAAGGCCACACCCCCCGGCCAGGCCACCGGGGGGTTAGGCTTTGGGCTTAGGGGCTGGTGGCGGCGGTGGGACTCGAACCCACGACACCACGATTATGAGTCGTGTGCTCTGACCACCTGAGCTACGCCGCCACGGGCGCACCAGGCAATCCCCATCTTAGGGGAGGGCCCCCAAGCGGTCAAGGCTCAGCAATCCCGCCAAAACCATCCCCATAAAACCCCTTTTTCCGTCCCGGCCCCCAGGCCACCTTAGGAGAGCTTGCCCTCAGACGATACCCCTCTCCTTCAGCAAATGCCCCTTCCGGAAGCGGTCCAGGCGGAAAGGGCTTATATCCAGGCTCCTGGCCTTCCCGTGGGCCACCTCCTCCGCCATGAGCCTCCCCACCATGGCCGCCTGCTGCACCCCGTGGCCGGAAAAGCCCGCCGCCACCAAAAGCCCCTCCTCCACAAAGCCCAGGATGGGATTGGCGTCGGGAGTCATCTCGTAGTAGCCCCACCAGCTGGCCTTCCGGTCCAGGGCAAGCCCCTCCAGGAAGGGAAAGCGGAAGAGACCCGCCTCGAGGGTGGGCGCAAGCCACCCCCAGTCCATGCCTCCCCTAAAACCCGGGGGCTCATCCGGGTTGGACCGGCCCAGGAGCACCCTAGGACCCTCCGAGCGCAGGTAAAAGCCCGTGGCCAGGTCTATGGTGAGGGGAAAGGCGTGGGAAAAGGGCACTGGCCCCGTGGCGAAGACCATGCGGCGCACGGGCTGGATGGGGATCTCCAGGCCAAGCCTTTCCCCCACCTCCCCCGTCCAGGCCCCGGTGCAGAGGAGGAGAAAGGGGGCCTCCAGCTCCCCTTTGGGCGTTTCCACCCGCCACACGCCCTTTGCCCTGCGGGCCGAGAGCAAGGGCTCGGAAAAGCGCACCTGGGCCCCAAGCCGCCTGGCCTCCCTAAGGTAATGGGCGGTCACCCCATGGGGGTCTATGATCCCGTCCATAGGGCCAAAGGTGGCGTAGGCCAGGCCCTCTTCCCGGAAGGGCACATGGGCCTGGGCTTCCCTTAGGGAAAGCTTGGCCACCGGTACCCCCAAGGCCTTCTGGGTGGCCAGGGCCTCCTCCTGGACCTCCTTTAGGGCCTCGGGCACCAGGAAAAGGTACCCGATGGGCCGGTAACCGGCCTCAGGAATCCCTTGGTACTCCAGGATGGAATGGTAGGAAAGGAGCACGTTCAAGGGCTCGGAGAACTGCACCCGCACCCCGGCGGCGCTTCTCCCGGTGGAGCCTTGGGCAAAGGTGGCCTCCTTCTCCAGGACCACCACCTTAAACCCCACCTGGGCCAGGCGGTAGGCACAGGCCGCCCCCACGATCCCCGCCCCCACCACAAGGGCATCGGGCATGCCCCCAGTCTAGGACACCCTTCCCTCGGGAAAGGGGTATGCTATGCCCCGGAGGTTAGCCATGGCCTACAAGCACATCCGCATCCCCGAGGAAGGCGAAAGGATCACCATCAAGGACGGAGTCCTCCAGGTTCCCGACCGGCCCCTCATCGGCTTCATTGAGGGGGATGGGACCGGCCCCGACATCTGGAGAGCCGCCAAGCCCGTATTGGACGCTGCGGTGGAAAAGGCCTACGGGGGGAAGCGCAGAATCGCCTGGGTGGAGATCTACGCCGGAGAAAAGGCCAATGCCGTATACGGGGAGCCCATCTGGCTCCCGGAGGAAACCTTGGACTTCATCCGGGAGTACCTGGTGGCCATCAAAGGACCCCTGACCACCCCGGTGGGCGGAGGCATCCGCTCCATCAACGTGGCCCTAAGGCAGGAGCTGGACCTCTATGCCTGCGTGCGCCCCGTGCGCTGGTTTAAAGGGGTGCCAAGCCCGGTGAAGCACCCCGAGCTGGTGAACATGGTCATCTTCCGGGAGAACACCGAGGACATCTACGCGGGGATTGAGTGGCCTGCGGGAAGCGAGGAGGTGAAGAAGGTCCTGGACTTCCTCAAGCGGGAGTTCCCCAAGGCCTACGCCAAGATCCGCTTCCCCGAGACCTCGGGGATCGGGATCAAGCCGGTTTCCAAGGAGGGCACGGAGCGCCTGGTGGACGCCGCCATCGCCTATGCCATCAAGGAGGACCTCCCCAGCGTCACCCTGGTGCACAAGGGCAACATCATGAAGTTCACGGAAGGGGCCTTCCGGGAGTGGGGCTACGCCCTGGCCCGGGAAAAGTACGGGGCCACGCCCTTAGAAGGCGGCCCCTGGCACGTGCTGAAAAACCCCAGGACCGGCAGGGAGATCATCATCAAGGACATGATCGCCGACAACTTCCTGCAGCAGATCCTCCTCCGCCCCGACGAGTACTCGGTGATCGCCACCTTGAACCTAAACGGGGACTACATCTCCGACGCCCTGGCCGCCCAGGTGGGCGGGATCGGCATCGCCCCAGGGGCCAACATCAACTACCTGACAGGGCATGCGGTCTTTGAGGCCACCCACGGCACCGCCCCCAAGTACGCGGGCCAGGACAAGGTGAACCCCAGTAGCGTCATCCTCTCGGGGGAGATGATGCTCCGCTACCTGGGCTGGAACGAGGCGGCGGACCTTATCCTCCAGGCCATGGAGCGCACCGTCGCCAAGGGGCTGGTCACCTACGACTTCCACCGGCTTCTCCTGGCGGAGGGCAAACCCGCCACCCTCCTCAAGACCAGCGAGTTCGGCCGGGCCTTGATGGAGCACATGTGATACCACCCCACCCTGGCTTGCGCCAGGGTGGGGGCCCCGGAAAGGGCCTTCGGTAGGCGTCATCTCGTTGGGGCTTAGAGAACGAAACAGGAGGAAAGGATATAAGCCCGCCCCCGTGGGCCACCCGGTTGCCCCCTCCCCCGGCTAGAGAAGGGCAAAGCGGGCCTCGAGGCGAGGAAGATCCGCCTCCAGGAAACGGAGGGTGGCCTCGGTGTCCAGGGCTAAGGGCCTAGGCAGGGCCACCTGGGCGCTAAGGCCAAGTTCCGGCAGGAGGAAAACCCCCTGCCCTCCCCTCTTCTCCACCAAGACCCCCCTCCCCTCGTACCCCTTTTCCATCAGGTACACCAGGGTCCAGTGGAGCTTGCTTCTCCTTTCCCCCTCCCGCACCAGATCGGCCATGGCCTCCGCCGCCCCCACCCGTTGCAGGACCTCCTCCTGGGAAAGGGGTTTTTCCCCCTTGAGCCAGGCCCTTAGCTGCTGGTGGGCCACCAGGTCCAGGTACCGCCTCAAGGGGCTCGTCACCTGGGCGTAAAGGGGAAGGCCAAGGCCCTTATGGGGGGCGGGCACCGCCTTAAGCTGGGCCCGTTTCAGGGCCTTCCGCTGCTCCCACATGGCGCTTAGGCCCTCCCCTTCCACCCGCTTAGAGGGAGCCTCCTGGGTGGCGAAGGGAAAGGGAAGGCCTTCCCTATAAGCCAGGTGGGCAGCGGCGTAGCCCGCCAGGTGCATGGCTTCCTGCACCCAGATGCGGCTCTCGTAGGCCTCCAGGGGCCGGATCCGCACCTCGTCCCCTTCCAGGCGCACCTTGGCCTCGGGCAGGCGGAGCTCGAGGCCCCCCTGGGCCAGCCGCCTGCGGCGAAAGATTAGGGCCAGCTCCCTTAGGGCCTCAAGCTCCGCCACCCCTAGGGCTTCCCGGTAGCTAAGCCTTTCCACCCGCACCCAGCTGGGGAAGACCTCCTCGGAGAGGACCTCCCCCTCCTCGGAAACCCAAAGGGCAAAGGTGAGGGCCGGGGAAACCTCCCTAAGCCCAAGCCCCAAGGCCTCGGTGATCCCAGGAGGAAGCATGGGTACCGTACCCTCGGGCAGGTACAGGTTAGCCCCCCGGCGCATGGCCTCCTGGTCCAAGGGGCTATAGGGCTCCACCAAGGCCGCCACATCCGCCACGTGCACCCAAAGCCGAAACCCCTCCTCTACCCTCTCGGCAAAGACGGCGTCATCCGGGTCCTGGCTTTCCTCGTCGTCAATGGCGTAGGCGGGGAGGTGGGTGAGGTCTACCCGCCCTTCCTCGGGCAAAGGGGGCACGGAAAGCCCAGGGGGGGAAAGGGCTAAGCCAAGACGCCGGGGATGGGGGTTTTCCCGCCGCCACACCCCGAGGCGAAGGAGAAGGGCGTGGGCCGCCTCCGGGGTCTCGGGAAGGCCCAGGGCCTTGAGCACCCGGCTTTCCCTTCTTTCCCCCAAGGCCACGGCCTCCACCTCCTGGACCAAGGGGCGGTCCTCCAGGGCCAGCACCCCTTCCCTAAGCCGCCTTATCCCCTCCTGGAAAAGCCTTTCCCGCTCCTCCCGTTGCCTTTGGGCCTCGAGGCGGGCCTCCACCTCCTCCCGCGTGCGGGCCCGGACCCTCTCCCCTTCCAGGAGGAAGCGCTCCCCCCTTTGCGCCAAAAGATAGGCACCGAAAGCGGTATCGGGCGTGTACGCCCCGTAGACCAGCTCCGCCAGGTCCTTAAGCTCCACCACCTGGCCCTGGAGGAGTTCCCAGGCAGCCTCCTCCTCGCCCTCGGGCGGGCTTAACTCCAAAGAAGCGGGCCCAGGGTGAAGCCAGAGGACGTCCTTGGGACGCACCCTTACCTGGGAACCACCAGGCAGGGTGAGCTCTAGCCGGTCCCCCTTCTCCACCGCCAAGGCGGGCCTACCCTTGTAGACCACCAACGCGGCCACGCCCCTAAGGATACCCTAGGGCTCGAATCCGATGTGCTCCATGAATTTGGGAAGAACCGCCTCAGCGAACAAGCGCAAAAACTCCCGCAAAGCCTCCCAGCTCACCCCACCCGTGAGGTCCAGCTCCCACTCCACCCAAGGGTCCCCCTCCCGATCCAGATAGGCCCGGCTAAAGCGGTAATCCCGGTTCCAGGCGTTAAGGTGCTCGAGGTCCACCTTTTTCCTAAACCCCGCGGAAAGGGCCACCAACCCGCAGCGCCCCTCCTCGCACCAATCCAGCTCCAGCCATACCTTGGGGCTTGCCAGCTCCAGGAGAAAGAGGTGGTGGTCCCTTTTCTCGTAGACCACGCCCATCTCCCTCAAGAGGCCTTCCACCTCCTCCGGGGTCACGCCCCGGACCAGCCCCTGCCCCAGGGCCAAACCCCAAACCAACGCCACCAACAGCAAGAAGGACCGCATACCCCCCACCCCTCCTCACTCACCGCTGTAATCCCCCCACTCGTGGAGCAGGCCCGAGGGACCTTCCCAGTAGAGATTCCCCTCCTCGTCCTGGTGGGTGGGCTCGGGGGTCTCCCCGGAAAGGAGCTGGCTCCACTCCTCCGCCATCCAGGTGTTGAAGTCCCGGTGCTCCTGTAGGCTCTCGTCCAACCTCGAGGAATCCCAGCCCAAACCCGGGAGGTCCATGGGCGACCCTCCTCCAGGAATGTCCCCGGGCTCGTGGCCATAAGGGGACCCCCAATCCCCGCCACCCGGGAATCCCGGGGAATAGGGCTCCCCACCCATGGGCGGCCCCCAGGGCATGGACGGGGAAAGGGGCGCAGGGGCCCCACCCTATCCGCCCGGCCCCGGCTGGGCCACGGGACCACTCCCCTCCACCCGCATGGAGGCCAGAACCGTTTCCACCTGGGGCCGTACCCGCACCAGCCTGCCCACCTCCCCCGTGAGGGTGAGCTGGTACCCTTCCCGGCCCACCACGAAGGCATACACCCAAAACTCCAGGGCCCGCCCCCCATGCCGCCCTTGCCCGGCAAAGGCCACGGCCTCCACGCCCGCCAAGGGAACCACCTGGACCGGCCCCGGCACGAACCCCTCCACCCCTTGGGCGTTCCGCCAGGCCACAACCTGAGCGTACTGAAGGGAGTTCATGGGTTGGGGAAGGGGTTCCACCAGGAGGGTGAGGTTTTCCCGGAAGGTGTCCTTGGGGCCCTCCAAGGGGCTTAGGAGGGCCCAACCCCCCTGTACCTCCTTGGCCTCCCATCCTGGAGGCACCCCCAGGCGCACCTGCCCCACCTGCACCTCCTTAGGCCCCTGGGGAAGGAGGTTCCCTACAATGCCAAGAACCACGATCCCGGCCATCAAAAGGAGGAACCAATCCCGCCCCGTGCGCGGCCAAAGAAGCTTTATCCTCGGCCTTTCCTGCCTGTCCTGTCCTTCCGCTTCCATACCTACCCCCTGATTTCCTGCTCCTCCCTGAAGGGGTTGTACCTCTCGGCCCAGCCGTCCCGTAGGGACTTGCCGCCAAAAAGGGCAAAGGAGGCATAGGCGGCGAGCGCCAAGCCCCCGAGGAAGAGGATCTGGCCCACCACCTCAGAAGCATCGCCAAGCGTGTAGCCTCCCACCGCCAGGCCCACCCCCATCCACAGCCAGGCAAAAAGCCTTTGGTAGCGTCTCCTAGCCCTTTCCCACTCCTCCTCCACCTCCTTAGGCGGGTATAAGAGCCCGTTCAGCCAGGCTAGACCGCGCACCGAGTGGAGGTAGCGCGCCAGCGCCGGATGCTCCTTCCAATCCACACCCAGATGGGCCAGCATCCGGTCCCAACCCGGCAGGTCTAGCCAAAGGGGCACCCGCTCCCCATGAAAGGCCAGGTGGAAAAGGGGCCCTGCGGACAGGCGACCCACCTCCATCAACCTCTGCCACTGGGCCTCGGTGCCCTCCCCACGAAAGGGCCCCTCCAACCCCGAAAAGCCCTCCCTCGGGTATAGCCTTCCGCCCACCCGGATCCCCTCGGGCTCCAAAACCACCTGGAACCCCCAGCGCATAAGGGGCCCCACGGCGGAGGGGTAGAGGAAAAGCCCCAGCAAGAGGGCGACCAACCCAAGGCCCAAGCCCCATGCCCAGTCCCCCTCCGCCGCCACGGCCCAGCCCAGCCACAGGAGGAACCCCATGAACAAAAGCCCCAGGACAAGACGGCCCAAAGCAGCCCGCTTCTGCCAAGGTGCATAGGCAAGAACCTCCATGGCCTCACCTCACCCGGAAAAGGACCAACCGCTCAATGGCATAACTGGTGTAGGCGCTTTCCGACTCTCGGGCGGCCATCTCGTACTGGAACTTCAGCAGATGGGTTTTGGGATCGTAACCCACCGCGCGAGCCCAGCCCGAAGTGTAGGTGCGCCCCCCCGTGCCTCCCGTGGCCATGTATCCCATCTCCACCACCCCGTCCCCGTCAAAGTCGTCGGCGAGGCGACCTGGGGTGTAAAACTGGGCGTTGGGGGGCATACCGGCTAGGGGGGAGGGGATGAGATGATGGAGATAAGGCTTACCCGGGTACACCGGGCACCCCAAGCCGTCCATCGCAGGCCGCCCACCTTGGTCTAAGAGTTCGCAGGCCGGGCTTACCGGGTAGACAAACAGGGGCTGGCCTTGGGGATCGTAACGGGTGCCCCGGTAGGTCCCTTGTGGGGTGCGTTCCAGGGTGTCGATAAGGTGAGGGGGGATGGACTTCTGCCGGATTACCTGGCCCGTGCGCACATCCCGCTCCCGTTCCACTCCCCCCGCTACTTCCACCCGGTAGTGAGGCCGGGTGAGGACGGGCTTCCCGGGGGCAGGGTAGCCGGCGGAAACCGCAGCGGTGCAGGCCATGCCTGACATGGGATCCGTATGCGGCGCATAAGGCCCCATGCACATGCTCACGGCGAGATATTGCAAGCACGAGATGTAGGCCTGGGCCCCCTGGGCCAAATGCCCCTGGCACTGGGCATGGGCCTGGAGGCGGAGGTCCTCGTAGGGACCGAAGCTAGGGGGATAGAGCACCTGCTGGGCCAGGGCCCCCATCAGGAGGATGCCCAACCCCCACCTGAGACCTACCCGTAAAAGGCCTCCCATGCGTTCACCCCCCTTCACCCCTCAGCGGACCTCCTTCAGGGTATAGCGGCTACAGGGATTGCGTTCTTTACTGAGGTCGCAGTACAGGAAATGGGCCAGCCAACCATCCCTGCGGTAAGCCACCTCTATCCGCGACCGGCTATCCTGGAACTGGTAAAGGATTAGGTTGCCCTGCGAGCTCCGGGTGAACCTGGTGCCGCCTATCTCCGTTCTACCCGTGTGCCAGACGGGAGGCAGGAGTACCTCCTTCCCGTTCTGCAACCCCAACCCATCCAGGAGGAAGGTGTCCTCGGTCCTACCCTCCGCATCCTCCACCACCTCCGTCACCCGCCAGCGGCCAGCCCCCGCGGGCTCTATGCGGTAGTAGAGACCGCCCAGGACCACGGCGAACTGCTTGCCGTCCCCCACCTCCTTGCCGTAGCGGAGTTCCACTGCCCGGTTGCTGGGGGGGGTAAAGGCGGGTTGCCCCTGGGTAGGGGAGGGAGCCTGGGCCGCCCCGCTAGGAGGCGGGGGCTGGGAAGGTAGACCCGGGTACGGGGGGACAGGCCCCGGCAGGTCACCAGGGGAGCCGGGAAGTCCGGGCACGCTGGGACTGGAGGGCGGATACCCCGGCATCCCCCCAGGGACTGGGGAAAAGCCCCCACCCACCCCCGTCAGCTGCACCTGGGCCAGCAGTTGCTGGAAAAGGGGTTGCACCTGGGAAAACACCTGGGCAAAAGCGGTGAGCTGCAGGCCGTAGGCCCGCCCGCCCTCCACGGTGTAGACCGAGAGGTCTATGTAGTTTTGCCCTTGGAAAACCACCTGGCTTAACACCCCCATAGCCGGCCTGCCCCCTAAGGTCAGGCCCGAAAGGGGTTGGCGCTGCACCTGGACTCCCTGCTGGCGTAGGGCCTGGTCCCCCTGGGCCAGGCGTTGCAGGTTGGCCTGGTGAAAGCCTTGCAAGTCCATGGGCTGGGCAAGGGCCATGGATGTGGCATAGAGCTCGGCACCCATGGGGTGGTAGAAGACCGCCGTTAAACCCCCTTCAAGGGGAACCTCCTGCGCCAGCTGGAAACCCTGAGGGATGGGGAAAGCCATCCCCAAAGCCGGATTCTGGTAAACCTGCCCGCCCGCACCCGGGGCCTGCGGCAGACCGGGAAGACCCACCTGGGCCCAGGTGAAGGCACCCCAAAGAAACCACCCAAGGAAAATCCCCTTCTTCATGCCCCCTCCTTCTTCGGACAGGGGACGGGCCACCCCCTTGCCTCCAGCGCGAGGGACTCTTCCCCTTCCCGGGTAACCGCCATCCCTGCCTGCTGCCCATCCTGAGGGCCTTGGTAAGAGGAATCAAGGTCGCTCAAGGCCCTTTTCCACTGGACCCTCTCTGCCCAAAAACCCCAGGGCAAACGCCGTGGCTTCCGCAAGCTCCCACCTCCTATCCACTTCCCACCTTAGGCCGGGGGCCTTACACGCTCCTTAAACGGCCAGGGCGGTATAGTGGGCGGCATGGAGTGGGACCTTAGCGACCTGTACCGGGGCCCTGAGGACCCAGGCCTTGAACGAGACCTGGCCGAGGCCCTACACCTTGCCCACAGCCTGGACCCCAAGGACCTCCTGGACCCCATCCGGGCAGAAGACCTTTTCCGGCGCTACGAGGAGGCCTTGGAGAAGGCCTATAAGCCTTTGAACTACGCCTCCTTGTACTTTGCCACCCGCACCCAGGACCCCGTGGCCAAGGCCCTTCTGGACCGGGTAAGGAACCGCTACACCGAGGTGCGAAACCGCCTGGTGCCCCTCGAGGTGGCCCTGCGCAAGATTCCCGAGGGAGCCTTCCAGGCCCTCCTGGAGCACCCTGGCCTTGCTGATCTGCGCCACTTCCTGCAAAGGCAAAGGGCCTACGCCCCCCACACCCTTTCCGAGCGGGAAGAGGAGCTTTTAAACCTCAAGGGCCTGGTGGGACGAAGCGCCTGGAGCCAGTTCTACACGGAATACACCGGGCGCTTCCGCTTCCGGCTGGGGGAAAGGGAGCTCACCGAGATGGAGGTCCGGGCCCTTAGACGGGACCCCGACCCCGGGGTACGGCGGGAAGCCCACCGGGAGCTTTACGGGAAGCTCATGGCCGAGGCGCCCACCCTAAGCGCGGTGTTCAACGCGGTCTACCTGGACTATCTCCAGGACCTCCGCCTCAAGAACTTCCAGCATCCCCTAGAGCCCGTGGCCCTCAGGGACGAGGTGGAGGTGAAGGACATAGAGGCCCTCCTCGAGGCCACCCAGGCCCACTACCCCCTGGTGGAGGCCTACTACCGCTGGAAGGCCAGAAGGTTGGGCCTGGAGAAAACCCCAAGCCCCGACCTCCTGGCCCCTTTGGCCAAGGAGAAGCCCCGGGTGCCCTTTGAGGAGGCCAAGGACCTGGTCCTCACCGCCTTCCGCCGCTTTTCCCCGAAGCTGGAAGGGATCGCCCGGGAGTTCTTTGAGAAACGCTGGATCGACGTGTACCCCAGGCCCGGCAAGCGGGGAGGGGCCTTCTGCTCCGGCGGGCTTCCCTCCACCCACCCCTACATCCTCCTCAACCACACCGACGACCTGGACGCCGCCCACACCCTGGCCCATGAGCTTGGGCATGGAGTGCACTTCCACCTGGCCAGGAAGCAACGCCTCCTGAACTTCGGGGCCTCCACCCCCCTGGCGGAAACCGCCAGCGTCTTTGCCGAGATCCTCCTGGACGACCTCCTCTTGGAAAAGCTTTCCGGGGAGGAGCGCACCCTGCTCTTGGCCGAGAGGGTGGAGGATGCCATCAACACCCTCTTCCGCCAGGTCATGTACACCTTCTTTGAGCGAAGGAGCCTCGAGGCCCGCCGGGAAGCCGCCCTCTCCCCCGAGGCCTTCCACGGGATCTGGCAGGAGGAGCAAGGGAAGCTTTACGGGGAGGCCGTGGAGTGGACGGAGCTGGACCAGGCGGCCTGGGCGGGCATCCCCCACTTCGTCCACTACCGCTTCTACACCTATAGCTACGCCCTGGGGTACCTGGTGGTGCTGGCCCTCTACGGCAAGTACCAGGAGGAGGGGGAGGCCTTCGTGCCCAAGTACCTGGGGATCCTGGAGGCGGGGGAAAGCCAAAGCCCCAAGGAGATCCTGGCCCAGGCCGGGGTGGACCTGGCCTCCGAGGCCTTCTTCCGGTACGGGTTCGGGGTCCTGGAATCTTGGCTTAAGGCCCTTCCGTAAGGCAAAATGGAGGGATGGACCTCGTCTTTCGCCCAAGGCGCTACCCCTACCTCACCCAGGACCTTCCCGGCGTGGGGGGCAGGATCCGCCTCCTCCCCCAGGACTTC
Organism: Thermus neutrinimicus; assembly: GCF_022760955.1. Lineage (NCBI taxonomy): Bacteria > Thermotogati > Deinococcota > Deinococci > Thermales > Thermaceae > Thermus > Thermus neutrinimicus. Next base: position 21,090 of record NZ_JAKTNU010000006.1, on the reverse strand, counting down.
CAGGTGGAGGAGGTGCCCGCCTACCTGCCCAGCGGGGAAGGGGAACACCTCTACTTCCTCCTGGAGAAGGAGGGCCTCACCACCCGCCAGGTGGTGGAGTTTCTTCGGGACGAGGTGGGGGTTACGGAAAAGGAGATCGGGGTGGCGGGGCTAAAGGACAAGCACGCCAAAACCCGGCAGTGGTTCTCCATCCCCCGTAGGCACGAGGACGCCCTTTGCCTGCTGGAAAACCTAAGGGGAACCCGGCTTTTGGAGGCCAGCTTCCACACCCACAAGCTGCGCACAGGCCACCTGAAGGGAAACCGCTTCCGCATCCTCATCCGCGGGGCTCACGATGGGGAGAAGGCCCGGGCCATACTTAAGACCCTCGAGGCCAAGGGCATTCCCAACTACTACGGCCCCCAGCGCTTCGGCCTCGAGGGGAAGAACCCGGTGAAGGGCTACGAGCTGGTGAAGAAGGGTAAGGGAAGGGGAAATCCCTGGCTTAAGCGCTTCCTGATCGGCAGCCTGCAGAGCCTTCTCTTCAACGACTGGGTGGCCCTAAGGATGGAAAGGGGGCTCTACGACCGGGTCATCCCCGGGGACTGGGCCAAGAAGCACGCCACCGGGGGAGAGTTTTTGGTGGAACGGGAAGAGGAGGCGGAAAGGGCCTTGAGGCTGGAAATCAGCGCCACGGGACCCCTCTTCGGCAAGAAATACCCCGAGGCCCAAGGGGAGGCCAGGGCCCTGGAGGACGAGATCCTGGCCCGCTACCAGCTTGGGCGGGAGGAGTTTCGCGCCCGCCGGGGGGCAAGGAGGCCCATCCGCATCCCCCTCACGGGCTGGACCCTGGAGGAAACCCCCGAAGGCCTATGGCTCAGCTTCTTTCTGCCCAAGGGCAGCTACGCCACCAGCCTCCTAAGGGAGGTGATGAAGGTGGAGGTGGATGCCCCGGAGGAGGAGGAAAGCCTGGGGGAGGGCTAAACCCTCCCCCAGGCCCGGATAGCCCTTAGAAGCGGTAGCCCACCTTGAGCTGGGCCGCCAGCTTACCGGTAGCGACACCTAGATCCCCACCCAGGAAAAGCGGCGCCCCCAAGGCAGCCTTCAGATCGTACTCCGCATCGGCCCGGAAGTAGAGGCTGGTGCTCGCAAACTGGAACCCGGGGATGACCACGCCCAGACCCACCCCTGCCTTCAGGCCCTCGGCCAGGGGGTAGAGGTAGCGGAAGAGGAAGGCCCCATTCCAGTTGCCGTTCACGTCATAGGCGATGTCCAAGGCCGGCCGCACCTCCCCCACCGGGGGCTGGAAGAGGAGGCAGTGCCAGGAGGCCTCGAGGCCAAAGCCCTGGGTACCCCCCACCACCGCCAGGGAGGGCTTCAGGTTCTCCAAGGAAAACTGCGCCAAGCTGAAGCCGAACACCACCGCCAAAACTCCCAAAATCCTCCGCATAAGCACACCTCCCAGGTGCATGCTACCCCATATCCATGGCGCTTTGCAAGCTTTCCGCCAGGGGATCTCCAGGGAATACCCGATACCCCCTCTCCCTAAGCACCTCCCCCACCGCCTTTCCCAGCCCCCGGACCAGGATGGGAGGGGAACCCAGGTTGAGCATGACGAGAAAGCCCACCACGTACTCGGCCAGCTCCTCCGGGGCCATCCTGGGCCCACCCGTGCGGCCGTGGCCCGGAAGGTCCAAGAGGTAAAAGGTAAACCCTGCGGGAAGCATCTCGGGCCAAGCCCGGGCCTCCTCGGCCAAGAGGATCACCACAGGCCCCCTTCCCACCCGGTCAAAGACCAGGGGTAGCCCATAGAGGTGAAGGTACCCGGTCCGCCTCATAGGGCGAGGCCTCCGGGCAGGGGGCGGAAGGCCTCCCCCGTAAGGAAGTCCGCCACCAGGTCCACCACCTCCTCCCTCGCCTCCCAGGGGACCAGGTGGCCAGCCCCTTCCAGGGCGAAGCGCAAGGCCTCCCCCTTGGCGAAATCCACCACCTCCTTGCCATACTGGGGCGGGGTAAAGACGTCCCAGGCGCCCTGGATCACCAGGGTCCGGGCCTCCGTGCCCCGAAGCCAGCGGCGCTCGTCGGAAAGTCCCTCCAGCAAGGCCAGCCAAGCCCTTACCCCCTCCTCGGACAGCCCTTCCCTCCAGAGGGTGAATATCTCCTCGCTGCCCACGCTCTGGGGGCCGAAGAAAAAGGCCCGGCCCACCCGGGCGAACCCCTCAAGCCCCCCCTTTTCCAGGCCAAAGCGCAAGGCCGCCACCTTGGCGGAGAGAAGGGGATCCTTGCGCAGGATGGGGGAAAGGAGCACAAGGCTCCTCACCTCTTCCCCAAAGGCCACCTTTAGGGCGGAAAGGGCCCCTTCGGCAAAGGCCACCAGGTGAAGCCCCTCCTCGGAGGGAAGGTGGGAAAAAAACTCCAACCCCGCCGGAGGGGAAAGGAGCCCGGGAAAAAGGCGGATCTCACCCACCTCCCCTTTATACTCCAGGGCATGGAAGGAAAGGGCATTCCCGGAGGGGAGACCCTGGACGCCACCCTAGGGGTGCGCTACCTGAAGCTGGAAAAGGACGAGGTGATAGCCGAGCTGGAGGTGACCCCCAGGGTGCACCAACCCTTCGGCTTCCTGCACGGGGGAGCCACGGTGGCCCTGGCGGAAAGCGTGGCCAGCGTGGGAGGCTTCCTCAACTGCCCGCCAGGGCATGCCGCCTTCGGCTTGGAGATCAACTGCAACCACATCCGCAGGAAACGCCAAGGGACCGTCCGGGCCGTGGGCAGGCCCCTACACGTGGGCCGCACCACCCAGGTGTGGGAAGTCAAGGTGTACGACGAGGAGGAAAGGCTGGTGGCGGCCAGCCGCTGTACCCTGGCGGTGGTGCCCCTAGAACCAGGAGCGTAGCCAGCGAAGCCAGTTCTCCCCCAGGAAGGCGGCATCCCCCAGAACCCAGAGGTCCCGGTGGCGCTCCAGACCCAACGGAACCGCCTCGAGGCCAAACCCCCCATCCCAGTCCGTGCCCAGGCCCACCCCCCTGGGGCCCAGGATGGCCTCCGCATGGGCCTTGTGGCGGAAAAAGGCCTCAAGGGGAAGCCTGGGATCGCCCCGCTTCCAGCTGGGGTCCAGAAAGGCGTTATAGGGTACCAGGCCCAAAACCCCATCCCGTTTCGCCAGGGCCTCGAGGAGCCGGTCGGAAAGGTGGCGAGGGGAAGGCACCAGGGCCCTGGCGTTGGCGTGGGTGGCACACACCGGCCCCGAGAAGACCTCCAGGGCCTGGAAGGCCGCCTCCTCCGCCAGGTGGGAGAGGTCCAGGGCCATTCCCAGGTCCTCCATTTCCCGCAAGAGGGCCCTTCCCCACCCGGTCAAGGGGGCCTCCTCGGCGTTGCCCCCGGCATAGGCATTCCGGGTGGCCCAGGTAAGGGAAAGAAGCCTGAGGCCCCTTTGCCGCAAGGGAGCCAACGCCTCAGGGGCGGGGAGGGCATGGGCGCCTTCCAGGAGAAGCACCAGGCCCAGGATGCGGTCCTCCGGGTAGCGGGCCAGGTGAAGCTCCAGATCCCTGCCCTGGCGGAGGATCCGCACCCATCCCTTCGCCTCCCAGGCCTCGTACAGGGCCAGCTGGGCGTACACCTCCTCCTGCCAGTCCTCTGGCCCCCCTTCCCTGGGGTCCACGAACAAGGTGGCGAAGGCCACCCCCACCCTGGCCTCCCGGAGGCTTTCCAGGGTTACCAAGGGGGTTTCGGGATGGGGGTCCACCTCCTTAAGCCGCTCTAGGGGAAGGGAGAGGTCCCGCCCCAGGATTCGGGCGTTGTAGGCCAGATCCAGGTGGGCATCCACCATGACGGGGTCCATGGGCAAACTCTACAATGGGGATCGTGCGGCCTTCCGAGCTTCCCCCCCTTCCCGAGGCCCCCGGGGTCTACCTGTGGAAGCAAGGGGAAGAGGTCCTCTACGTGGGCAAGGCCAAGAACCTCAGGGCCCGGGTGCGGAGCTACTTCCACGCGGAGGGCAAGGCGGCCCGCATCGCCCAGGAGGCCACCGCCTTGGACTTCATCGCCACCCGGGACGAGGTGGAAGCCCTCCTCCTCGAGGCCAACCTCATCAAGGCCCACCGCCCCCCCTACAACGTCCTCCTCAAGGACGACAAGCACTACCCCTTCCTGAAGCTGACCCGCGAGGACTTCCCCACCCTCTTGGTGGTGCGGCGGGTGGAGGAGGATGGCGCCAAGTACTACGGCCCCTTCCCCGAGGCCAGCGCCCTCAGGCGCATCAAGACCCTCATCGACCGCCTCTTCCCCTTGCGCAAGAACTCGGGCTACCCCATGAAAAGGAGGCGTTACCCCTGCCTGAACCACAGCATGGGCCGCTGCCTGGCCCCTTGTGCGGGCCTGGCCGACCCCAGGGCCTACCAGGAGGTGGTGCGCCAGGTGGAGGCGGTGCTGGAAGGGAAGGTGGATGGTCTCCTAAAGGAGCTGGAAGCCAAGATGCGCCAGGCTGCCCAGAGGATGGAGTTTGAGCGGGCAGCGGAGATCCGGGATCAAATGGAGGCCCTCAGGGCCTTCTTCTCCACCGCCCAGCAGGCCGTTGACCCAGAGATGGGGGACCTGGACTTCCTGGGCCTAGCCCAGGCGGGGCCCTTGGCGGTGGTGCAACTTTACCAGGTGCGCTCGGGCCGCATCCTGGGCCGGATCAGCCGGGTGGTGGAAAAGGAGGAGACCAGCCCTGAGGAAATCCTCTGGGCCTTCCTCAGGGCCCACTACCTGGAGGCCTCTCCCCTGCCCCCCTTGGTCCTGCTCCCCTTCCCTATGGAGGACCTGGAAAGCCTGGCGGCCCTCCTTCACCGCCGAGCCGGGCGGAAGGTGGAGCTTAGGGTGCCCAAAAAGGGGGAAAAGGTAAGGCTTTTGGAGCTGGCGAAGAGGAACGCCCTATTGGCCCTGGAAACCGAGCTTAAGCTGCGGGAAAGGCGGGGGGACCACCCTGCCCTAAAGGCCCTCCAGGAGATCCTGGGGCTATCCCAAAGGCCTTACCGCCTCGAGGGGTACGACGTAAGCCACCTCCAGGGCCAGGCCCGGGTCTTTTCCATGGCGGTCCTGGAAGGGGGAAGGCCTAAGCGGGCGGAGTACCGCAGGATGCGGCTTAAGGCGGGAAACGACGACTACGCTGCCATGGAGGAGGGAGTATACCGGCGCTTCACGGGAAGCCTTAAGGACCTGCCCCTTCCCGACCTCCTCCTGATCGATGGCGGGCTCGGCCAGGTGCGGGCTGCGGCCAAGGCTTTGGAAAGGGCTGGGCTAAACCTACCCTTGGTGGGCCTGGCCAAGAGGGAGGAGGTCCTCCTCACCCAAGAGGGCCGGGAAATCCGCCTGCCCCTGACCCACCCCGCCCTCCAGCTCCTCATCCACCTCCGGGACGAGGCCCACCAAAACGGGCTCCGTTACCACCAGAAGCGAAGGAGCCAGGAGCTATTCCAGGTGCTAAAGGGCATCCCCGGGATTGGGGAGGCAAGAAGGCGCCTTCTCCTGAAGCACTATGGGGGGCTTAGGGCCCTGAGGGAAGCCCCTTTGGAGGAGCTTGCCCGCCTGCCTGGCATGAACCGCAAAGCCGCTGAGGCTTTAAAAGCTGCTCTGGAAAACCTCCCTAGGGAAACCTCACCACCACGGGTCTGAAGCGATTTTCCCGGGTCCCGTCCCCCAGTTGCCCGTACTCGTTCCTGCCCCAGGCGTAAAGGATCCCCTCCCCGGTCAGGGCCAGGCTATGGGCGTCCCCTGCGGCCAAGGCCACAACCCCCCTTAAACCCTCGATCCGACGGGCCTCGAGGCGGGATTCCTCGGTGCCGTCCCCCAGCTGGCCAGCCTCATTGGCGCCCAAGGCCCACACCTCCCCCTCCCGGGTCAGGCAGAGAAGATGCTCCCGGCCCGCCGCCAAGGCCACTGTTGGCGGCACGCCCTCGAGCCGCCTCGGGGTGGCCGAATCCAAGCCGAAGACGTACACCGAACCATCCTCCGTAAGGGCCGCGCTAAAGCTACCCCCTCCCACAGCCTGGACCACGCGGGATAGACCCTCCACCGGCAAGGGCTTGGAGCGGGACTCCACCGTGCCATCCCCCAGCTGCCCCGAAAGGTTAGCTCCCCAGGTGTAAAGCCGCCCCTCGCGGGTTATGGCCAAGGAGTGGAAGTATCCTGCCGCCACCGCCACCACCGGGGGAAGCCCCTGAACCCGCACAGGGGACTTCCGGCGCTCGTGGGTGCCATCCCCCAGTTGGCCTTCCTCGTTAGCCCCGGAGGCATACACGGCCCCGCCCTCCGCCAGGAAAAGGCTGTGCTGATACCCTCCCGCCACCCCCACGATCCTGGGCAATCCTTCCACGCGCACCGGCCGGCCCTGGCTGGCCCAGGAACCCAGGCCCAGCTGGCCCTCCTCGTTGCGGCCAAAGGCCAGCACCTGTCCCATGGGGTCCAAGGCCAGGGTGTGGGCGCTGCCCGCGGCCACGCTCACCACCCCCTGCAACAAGAGGACCGGCCGGCTGCGGTTTAAGAAGGTGCCGTCCCCCAGCTGGCCGTGGTAGTTCCAGCCCCAGCCCCATAGGGCGCCCAGTTTAACCACGCCTTGTTTGAGGAAAAGGCTATGCCCAGAACCCGCCCACAGCATCCCTTGGGAAAGAGCCATCCCCAAGAGCCAAAGGGTTAACCCACCCCACCGTCGCCATCCCATAGCCTCAGGTTAACCCCAGCCGTCTAAAACAGGCTTAAACCCTGGGGTAAGATAACCCCCTGATGGTGCGCCGCGCCCTGGAAGAGGCCATTCGCCACGCCCTAAAGGAGATGGGCCTGGACCTCCGCCTGAAGGTGGCCAAGGCCCCCAAGGACAAGCCAGGGGACTACGGGGTTCCCCTCTTCGCCTTGGCCAAGGAGCTAAGGAAGCCTCCTCAGGCCATCGCCGAGGAGCTCAGGGCCCGCCTGGACCTTCCCCCATTCGTGGAGGAAGTCATCCCCGTGGGGGGATATTTGAACTTCCGCATCCGCACGGAGGATCTCCTAGAGGAGGCCCTGAGGCCCAAGGGGCCTTTCCCTAAGAGGGAAGGCCTGGTGCTCATCGAGCACACCTCGGTTAACCCCAACAAGGAGCTCCACGTGGGCCACTTGCGGAACATCGCCCTGGGGGACAGCCTGGCCCGCATCCTGGACTATGCCGGGCGAAGGGTATTGGTCCTGAACTACATTGACGACACGGGCCGCCAAGCAGCGGAAACCCTCTTCGCCCTACGGCACTACGGCCTCCTCTGGGACGGAAAGGAGAAGTACGACCACTTCGCCGGCAGGGCCTACGTGCGCCTTCACCAGGACCCCGAGTACCCGAGCCTTCAAGGGGACATAGAGGAAATCCTCCACGCCCTGGAGCGGGGAGAGCTCAGGGAGGAGGTGAACCGCATCCTCCTGGCCCAAATGGCCACCATGAAGGCCCTAAACGCCCACTACGACCTTCTGGTGTGGGAATCCGACATCGTCCGGGCGGGGCTTTTGCATAAGGCCCTGAGGATCCTGGAAGGGAGTCCCCACGTCTTCCGCCCCACGGAGGGCAAGTATGCGGGGGCCCTGGTCATGGACGCAAGCCCCTTCATCCCCGGACTGGAAGACCCCTACTTCGTCCTGGTGCGCTCCGGGGGGGCCGCCACCTACTACGCCAAGGACATCGCCTTCCAGTTCTGGAAGATGGGCCTTTTGGAGGGGTTGTACTTCCAACCCTACGAGAACCCCTACTACCCGGCCCTGAGGACCAGCGCCCCCGAGGGGGAACCCTACACCCCCAGGGCCCGGGAAACGGTCAACGTCATCGACGTGCGCCAAAGCCACCCCCAGGCCCTGGTGCGGGCGGCCTTGGCCCTGGCGGGGCATCCGGAGCTCTCGGAGGGCGCCTTCCACCTGGCCTATGAAACCGTACTGCTGGAGGGCAAGCAGATGTCCGGGCGCAAGGGCCTGGCGGTGAGCGTGGACGAGGTCCTGGAGGAGGCGGAAAGGCGGGCTCATGCCGTCATAGAGGAGAAAAACCCCGACCACCCCGCCAAGGGGGAAGCGGCCCGGATGGTGGCCTTGGGGGCCATCCGGTTTGCCATGGTGAAGACGGAGCCCAGGAAGCAGATCGATTTCCGCTACGCGGAAGCCCTTTCCTTTGAAGGGGATACGGGGCCCTACGTCCAGTATGCCCACGCCCGGGCCCACAGCATCCTGCGCAAGGCCGGGGAGTGGGCAGAAGCAGACCCTGCCCAGGCCACCCCGTACGAGCGGGAACTGGCCCTGGCCCTTTTGGACTTTGAGGAGGCGGTGCTGGAAGCCGCCGAGGAGAAGACCCCCCATGTTCTCGCCCAGTACCTGCTGGACCTCTCCGCCAGCTGGAACGCCTACTACAACGCCAAGGAGAACGGAAGGCCCGCCACCCCGGTGCTCACGGCACCTTCGGGCCTAAGGGAACTCCGCCTTGGCCTGGTGAAGAGCCTGCAGGAAACCCTGAAGACGGGGCTTTCCCTCCTGGGCATCCCCGCCCCTGAGGTAATGTAAGGGCATGCGCCTCGTCCTCCTCGCCCTTCTCCTTTCCCTCTTGGCCCTGGGCCAGCGCCTGGTCTCCCCCGAGGAGGTGGCCCGAAGCCAGGTGATCCAAAAGGCCCTGCCCGCGGTGGTCCGGGTACAGGGCTCCCCCACCGTTCCCGGGGAGAACCAGGTGGTGGGCACGGGGTTCTTCGTGAGCCCCTTCCGGGTGGTCACCAACTACCACGTGGTCCAGGACCTAGCCGACCTCACCGTACGCCTTGCGGACGGGCGCGCCTTCCCAGCAGAGCGCTTCGCCGTGGACCCCGGGATTGACATCGCCCTGCTTACGGTGCGGGGACTCCAAGCCCTAGGCACGTTAAGCTTTAGCAAAACCCCCGCCAAGAGCCTTCCTTTGGGCATGGGGGTGGTGTTGGTGGGGTTTCCCTTCGGTCAAGGTCCTTTGGCCTCCTACGGGATCCTCTCCGGCGTAGGTCCCCTCGAGGTTCCCTCCCCCGACCCCAGCGTGGGTGCCGAGGTGGGGGAATACCTCTTCACCGATGCCCCCCTCACCGTGGGCAACTCGGGAAGCCCCCTCCTGAACCTGCAAGGGGAGGTGGTGGGGGTGGTGGCGGACGTGGTGGGAGGGCCCTCGGGGGTGGGGGGGATCGGGGTGGCCATCCCGGCAGACCTGGTGGCCCAAAGCGTCCAGGACCTGGAGCGGTTCGGCATCCCCCAGCGGGGCTGGCTGGGGGCCAGCCTGGTCAGCCTGGAGGAGCTCCCGCCGGTGCTCCTAAAGGCGGTGGGCCTCACCACCACCCAAGGGGCCATGGTGGACCGGGTGGAACCGGGAAGTCCCGCAGCCCGCGCCGGCCTAAGGGGGGCCCAGCGGGACGCCCAGGGGAGGCTTCTCGCCCTGGGGGACGTGATCCTGGCGGTGAACGGTAAGGCGGTGAAGGGCAAGGCGGAGGTGGTGCGCCTCATCGCCCGCTACCGCCCTGGGGACCGGGTAAAGCTTACCCTATGGCGGGAAGGGCGGAGGCTCGAGGTCACCCTCACCATGGTGGCGAGGCCCAGGAGCCCTTAGGCTACCTTGCGGAGGTAAGCGTGTACATCGCCATAGAAGGCCCCATCGGCGCAGGCAAGACCACCCTGGCCCGGCTTCTTGCCCAAAGGCTTGGGGCCGAACCCCTTCTGGAGGTGGTGGAGGAGAACCCCTTCCTGCCCCTTTTCTACCAGGACCCCAGGCGCTACGCCTTCAAGACCCAGGTCTTCTTCCTCCTTTCCCGCTACCGGCAGCTTTCCCGCCTCAGGGAAAGGCCCCTTTTTGGCGGGGTGGTGGCCGACTACCTGTTCGACAAGGACGCCATCTTCGCCAGCCTCAACCTGGAAGGCCCCGAGTGGGACCTTTATCTGGACCTTTACCGGGAGCTTTCCCCCAGGCTTCCCCCGCCCGACCTCACGGTCTACCTGAGGGCCCCGGTGCCCGTGCTATTGGAACGCATAGGGAAACGGGGCCGGCCCTTTGAGGAGGGGATGGACCCCGCCTACCTCGAGGCCCTCTCCCAAGCCTACGAGCGCCACTTTGCCCGCTACGTCCACCCCCTTTTGGTCCTCGAGGCGGACCAGCTGGATTACAGCCAACCCGGTCCCGACCAGGAGGAGGTGGTGGCCCTGGTGAAGGCCCACCTTTCCCTGGACGGCAGGACCGCCTGAAAGGGCCCAACATGTACCTGGCCATCGCCGGCAACATCGGTAGCGGCAAGAGCTCCCTCACCGCCTTGCTCTCCCAGGCCCTGGGGCTAAAGCCGGTGTACGAGGCGGTGAGCGAAAACCCCTACCTGGAGGATTTCTACCGGGATATGGGGGCCTATGCCTTCCACTCCCAGGTCTTCTTCCTGGCGAGAAGGGTGCGCCAGCATCTCCTGGAGGTGAACGGGGCAGGGGCCGTGGTGCAGGACCGCACGGTCTACGAGGACGCCCTGGTCTTCGCCCAGAACCTTTACCGGGAAGGCCACCTGAAGGAGCGGGACTGGCGGACCTATATGGATCTATTCCACAGCGTATCCCCAGCCCTCAGGAGGCCCGACCTACTCATCTACCTGCGGGCAAGCCTCCCCACCTTAAGGGAGCGGATACGAAAGCGGGGAAGGCCCTTTGAGCAGAACCTCCCCGACCGCTACCTCCTCGGCCTCAACGCCCTCTACGAGGAGCTCATCGCCTCCTGGGACCTCTCCCCCGTGTACGTGGTGGAGGCGGACCGGGTAGACTTCGTGGAAAAGGCGGAGGACCGCGATGCCCTCCTCGCCGCCCTGCGCTCCCGGATTGGGCTATGACCCTCCAGGAACTCCTCGCTCCCTTTGGCCTCCAGGCCCCGCCCCTTCGGGTTTTGGGCCTCACCCTGGACTCGAGGCGGGTGGAACCCGGGTACGTCTTCGTGGCCGTGCCCGGGGTGCCCCTTCCCCACCGCAAGCCCTTGGACGGGCACGACTTCATCCCCGAGGCCTTGGCCAAGGGGGCCATCGCCGTGGTGGGGGAAAGGGAGCTGAGCCTTCCCGTGCCCTACCTGCGGGTGGGGGATGCCCGGGAGGCCCTGGCCCACCTGGCCCGCCGCTTCTTCCGCGAGCCCGATCGGAAGCTGGCCCTTTTGGGCGTCACCGGTTCCAAGGGGAAGAGCACCACGGCAAACCTCCTTCACCACCTCCTGCAATGGGGTGGGAAACCGGCTGCCCTCCTCTCCACCGTGGGGCTACGCCTGGGGGAGGAGGCCCGTCCCAACATGGGCCACTTCACCACCCCCGAGGCCCCCGAGGTGTACGGGTTTTTGCGGGAAGCCGTGGACAGGGGGCTAGAGGCCGCGGTGCTGGAGGTCTCCAGCCACGCCCTGGCCCTGAAGCGGGTGGAAGGGCTCACCTACCGCATCGGGGTCTTCGTGAGCTTCTACCCCGACGACCACCTGGACCTGCACGGCACCGCAGAGGCCTACTTTGCCGCCAAGGCCCTTTTGCTGGAGCGCTCCCACCTCGCCGTCTTAAACACCCGCCTGCCCCACCTGAAGCGCCTCCTTTCCAGGCCCCACCTCCTCTTCGGGCCGGGTGGGGAGGTCTGGGGGGAGGGGCTGCGGGAAGGGGAGGAAGGCCTCCGCTTTACCCTGCACACCCCCTGGGGCTCGGGAGAAGCCCTTTTGCCCATGCTGGGGAGGTACAACCTGGATAACGCCCTGGCCGCAAGCGCCGCCGCCTTGGCCCATGGGCTTTCCCTGGACAGGGTTCTTGAGGGCCTCGCCACCTTTAGGGGGGTGCCGGGGCGGATGGAGGTGGTGCAGGCAAAGCCCTTCCGGGTGGTGATCGACTTCGCCCACACGGGGAAAAGCCTGGAGGAAGCCCTAAGGACCTTGCGGGCCACCACCCGGGGTAGGCTTCTCCTGGTGGTGGGGGCTGCCGGGGAACGGGACCCCAGGAGGCGGGAGGATATCGGACGGGTGGCGGCGAGGCTGGCCGACAAGACCTTTTTCACCGAGGAGGACCACCGCTCGGAGGACCTTTGGGCCATCCTGAAGGCCCTGGCCCGGGCCGCCATGGAGGAGGGGGGGCTTTTTGAACTGATCCCCGACCGCCAGGAGGCCATCCTTCGCGCCCTCGCCGAGGCCCGGGAAGGGGATACCGTGCTCCTGGCCGGCAAGGGGCACGAACGCACCCTGGAAAGGGGCACCCTGGCCCTGCCCTGGGACGAAAGGGCGGTGGCCCTCGAGGGGCTCAAGGCCTTGGGTCTAGGTGGGGGCGAGCATCCCTAGGGAAGCCAACCAGTCCTCAAAGGCCCTAAGGCCTCTCTGGTACATGGCTTCCCGCTTCTCCCTCTTGGCCATCCTTCCCTCCACCGGGGGCACCAACCCCCAGTTGGCGTACATGGGCTGGAAGCCCTGGGGATTGGCGCTGGCCAGGAAGCGCACCAACCCCCCCAGCATGCTCTCCTCCGGCGGGGCCACGGGTTTTAGCCCCTGGTAGCGCCGGGCAGCGTTGAGGCCTGCCAGGAACCCTGTGGCGGCGCTTTCCAGGTAGCCCTCCACCCCCGCCAGCACCCCGGCGGCGAAGAGGCCTTCCTCCTCCTTGAACTCCAGGGTCTCCCGCAAAAGAAGAGGGGCGTTTAGGTAGGTGTTCCGGTGCATGACCCCGTAGCGCACGATCTCGGCGTTTTCCAAGCCCGGGATCATCTGGATGAGCCGCTTCTGCTCGGGCCACTTAAGACCCGTCTGGAACCCCACCAGGCTCCACATCCGCCCCCCCTTGTCCTCCTGGCGAAGCTGTACCACGGCAAAGGGCTCCTTACCCGTCCTTGGGTCCTTAAGCCCCACGGGCTTCATGGGGCCAAAGAGGAGGGTTTGGAAGCCCCTTCGGGCCAGCTCCTCCACGGGCACGCAGGCCTCAAAGAACTCGCGCTTCTCCCATTCATGGGGGGTGTGGGCCTCCGCCTCGAGGAGGGCCTGGTAGAACCGCCGGTACTCCTCCTCGGTCAAGGGGCAGTTGAGGTAGTCCGCCTCCTGCCCGTAGCGCCCGGCCCGGAAGCACTTTTCCAGGTCAATGCTCTCGTAGAGGACGATGGGGCTCGCCGCATCAAAGTAGCTCAGGAAGGGGTCGCCAAACCGGCGCCGTATGGCCTCGGAAAGGGCATCGGAGGTGAGGGGACCCGTGGCCAGGATGGCCAGGCCCTCGGGGATCTCCGCCACCTCCTCCCGCACCACCTCCACAAGGGGATGCCGCGAAAGCCTCTCCGTGACGTACTGGCTAAACTCCTCCCGGTCCACGGCCAAGGCCCCTCCCGCAGGCACCCTGGCCCTAAAGGCTGCCTCCATGACCAGGCTTCCTGCCCGGCGCATCTCCGCCTGCAACAGCCCCTTGGCGTTGGTGGGCCCCTCGCCCCCCAAGGAGTTGGAGCAGACGATCTCCGCCAGGTGTCCCGTGGCGTGGGCTGGGGTCATGCGCTTGGGGCGCATCTCGTAAAGGCGCACGGGAACCCCAAGCCGCGCCAGGGTCCAGGCGGCCTCGCTTCCCGCCAGGCCTCCGCCCACCACCGTTACCCGTTCCATCCCCCTATGCTACCACCCGGGCCGGATCCGGAAAAAGGGCGGGTAAAATGACCCTATGGCGGTGCGGCACCGGCTGAAGGTGTATCCCCTATGAGCCTGGCCAAGCGCATCATTCCCTGCCTGGACGTCCACGGGGGCCGCGTGGTGAAAGGGGTGAACTTCGTCAACCTCCGGGACGCGGGCGACCCCGTGGAGGCCGCCCAGGCCTACGACGAGGCCGGCGCCGATGAGCTGGTCTTCCTGGACATCTCCGCCACCCATGAGGAGCGGGCCATCCTCCTGGAGGTGGTGGCCCAGGTGGCGGAAAGGGTCTTCATCCCCTTGACCGTGGGGGGAGGGGTCCGCTCCTTGGAGGACGCCCGCAGGCTCCTTTTGGCCGGGGCCGACAAGGTGAGCGTGAACTCGGCCGCGGTGAAGCGCCCGGAGCTGATCCAGGAGCTTTCCCACCACTTTGGCTCCCAGGCGGTGGTCCTGGCCATAGACGCCCGCTGGAACGGGGACTTCCCCGAGGTCTATATCGCCGGGGGACGCATCCCCACGGGGCTTCACGCGGTGGAATGGGCCGTGAGGGGAACGGAACTCGGCGCCGGGGAAATCCTCCTCACCAGCATGGATAAGGACGGCACCAAGGAAGGCTATGACCTGAGGCTTACCCGCATGGTGGCCGAGGCGGTGAGCGTGCCGGTGATCGCAAGCGGGGGGGCGGGGAGAGAGGAGCATTTCCTCGAGGCCTTCCTGGCCGGAGCCGACGCCGCCTTGGCCGCCAGCGTCTTCCACTTCGGCGAGATCCCCATACCCGAACTCAAGCGGTTCCTGGCCGAAAGGGGCTTGGAGGTGCGCCTAGATGGATCTATCCCAAGTGAAGTTTGACCCAGAGGGCCTGGTGCCCGTGGTGGTGCAGGATGCCCAAACGGGTGAGGTCCTGACCCTGGCCTATGCCAACCGGGAAGCCCTGGAGGAAACCCTAAGGACGAGGCGGAGCACCTTCTTTAGCCGCAGCCGAAAGGCCTTGTGGCGCAAGGGGGAGACCTCGGGGAACATCCAGGAGGTGGTGGAGGTCCTCCTGGACTGCGACGGGGATGCCGTGGTCTACCGGGTCCTCCCCCATGGCCCCGCCTGCCACACGGGGGAGCGAAGCTGTTTCCACCGCCCCCTCCTTTCCGGCGAACCCAGCCTGGGCTTGGTCCTTTCCCAGGTCTACGCCACCATCCAGGAGCGCCTTAGAACCCTCCCCGAGGGAAGCTACGTGGCCAGGCTCCACCAGGCGGGCCTGGACCGCATCCTGAAGAAGATCGGGGAGGAGGCCGGGGAGCTCATCATCGCCGCCAAGAACCAAAACCCTGAGGAGGTGCGCTGGGAGGCTGCGGATCTCCTCTTCCACCTCCTCCTGGTGCTGGCGGAAACGGGGGTCAGCCTCGAGGACCTGGCCAGGACCCTCTGGGAGCGGCACCGGCCCCAAGGCGGCCATGCTGCCAACTAAGCCCTTATGATGGAAACATGGAAATCGAACGCCGGCTGGTCCTCGAGGTGGTGCGGGTAACCGAACAGGCTGCCCTGGCGGCAAGCCGCCTGGCGGGCAAGGGGGATAAGGAGGCCGTGGACGAGGCGGGCACCCAAGCCATGCGCCGGGTCCTGAACGAGCTTCCCATTAAGGGCACGGTGGTGATTGGCGAAGGGGAGATGGACGAGGCCCCCATGCTCTACATCGGGGAGGTTTTGGGGCAGGGCGGTGTGGAGGTGGACATCGCCGTGGACCCCGTGGAGGGCACCACCACCGCCGCCAAGGGCCTGCCCAATGCCGTGACCGTGATCGCCATCAGCGAGAAGGGGGGCCTCTTCCACGCCCCCGACATGTACATGGAAAAGCTCATCGTCCCTCCCCCGGCCGCAGGGCTTGTGGACCTTTCCTGGCCGGTTTCCGCCAACTTGAAGGCCTTGGCCCTGGCCCTGCAGCGCTCCGTGGAGGACCTGGTGGTGGTGGTCCTAGACCGACCCCGCCACGAACGCCTCATCCGGGAGATCCGGGAGGCGGGGGCAAGGGTGAAGCTGATCTCCGATGGGGACGTGATCGCCGCCTTGGCCGCCGCCATCCGGGGCACGGGGGTGCACGCGGTGATGGGGATCGGCGGGGCCCCCGAGGGCGTGCTGGCCGCCGCCGCCTTAAAGTGCCTGGGCGGGGAGATCCAGGCCCGCTTCACCCCACAAAACGAGGAGGAGCGGGCCCGGCTCAAGGCCATGGGCGGGGATGAGAACCGCATCTACCGCACCGAGGACCTGGCCCCGGGGAGGGAGATCGTCTTCGCCGCCACCGGCATCACCGACGGGGATATCCTCCAGGGGGTGCGTTTCTTCGGGGGCGGGGCCAGGACCCATTCCATCGTCCTGGGCCACGCCACCCGCACCGTGCGGTTCATAGATTCCATCCACCTCTATGAAACCGGGGCCCGGGTCACCATTCGGGTTTAGACTAAGGGCGTGCCCCGCAGGTACGCCGAGGAAGAAGCCCTAAGGCTTGCCCTGGATTTCTTCCAGGGCGATGAGCTCAGGGCCTCCGTATTCCTCCACCGCTACGCCCTCAAGGACACGGAAGGCCGGCTCCTGGAAGCCACCCCAGAGGAGATGTGGCGGCGGCTGGTCCGGGAGGCCGCCCGAGCGGAAAAGGGCGCCACAAGGGAGTTCTCCTGGCTCTTCTCCGACTTTCGCTTCGTCCCCGGGGGACGGATCCTCTTTGGCCTGGGGAACTGGCGCCGGTCCACCCTCTTTAACTGCTACTACATCCCCATCCGGGAGGACTCGGTAAAGGGCATCACCCGCTTCCTGGACGAGGCCGCCCGCACCTTCGCCTACGGGGGCGGGGTGGGCACCAACGCCGATGTCCTAAGGCCCAAGGGGGCCAAGGTGGGCAACGCGGGCGTGGAGAGCTCGGGGGCGGTGAGCTTCATGGAGCTCTTCTCCACCCTGGCGGGGGTCATGGGTGCCAGCGGAGGCCGGCGGGGAGCCTTGATGCTCACCTTCTCCGACCGGCATCCCGATCTCCTGGAGTTCCTCCAGGCCAAAACCGACCCCGAGCGCAGCCGGGTGCGCCACGCCAACATCTCCCTAAGGGCCACGGACGCCTTTTTACAGGCCGCCTTGGCCGACGAACCCTGGACGCTTTCCTTTACCACACCCCGGGAGCGCCTAACCCGCACCATCCGGGCCAAGGAAGCTTGGGATCTTTTGGTGGAGGCTGCCTGGCAAAGCGCCGAACCCGGCCTCCTCTTTTGGGATCGGGTGCGCACCTGGGCCACGGCCCAGTACGGGGGGATGGAGGTGGAGGGGGTCAACGTCTGCGGGGAGGTGCCCATGGAACCCTATGGGGCCTGCAACCTGGGAAGCCTGAACCTTGCCGCTTTCGTGCAGGAACCCTTCAGGGAAAGGGCCCGGCTGGACTGGGCTGGCCTCGAGGAGGCCACCCGTCTAGCCGTGCGGTTTTTGGATGCGGTGGTGGACCTGGGGAAAAACCGCCACCCCCTAAGGGCCCAGCGGGAGGCTTCCTTAAGAAGCCGGCGCATCGGCCTTGGGATCATGGGCCTGGCGGACACCCTGGCCATGCTGGGCCTGCCCTATGGGGCGGAGGAAAGCCTAGCCTTCGCGCAAGAGGCCATGCGCCGCATCAAGGAAGCCGCCTACTGGGAGAGCACCCGCCTGGCAAGGCACAAAGGATCCTTCCCCGCCTTTGACCCCAAGGAGCACCTCAAAAGCCCCTTCATCCAGGCCCTACCCGAAGCCCTCATCCAGGCGGTGGAAAGGGGCCTGAGGAACGCCGCCCTCCTTTCCATCGCCCCCACCGGTTCCATCTCCATCCTGGCTGGGGTGACAAGCGGGATAGAGCCCATCTTCGCCCTCACCTACCTGCGCCACGCCGGGGGGCAGGTGTTCTTAGCTGAACATCCCCTCTTGAAGCGGTACCGCAGGGAGCGGGGAGGCAAGGTGCCGGACTGGCCCACGGCCCACACCGTGGATCCTTTCGGGAGGGTGCGCCTCCAGGCCATCTTGCAACGCCATGTGGACCAAAGCATCTCCTCCACGGTGAACCTCCCCCGGGAAACCCCCAAGGAGGTGGTGGAAAACCTCTTCCTCACCGCCTGGAAGGAGGGGTGCAAGGGCCTCACCGTCTTCCGGGAGGGAAGCCGGGAGGAGGTCATCGAACCCCTACCCCCGGTGGGGGTCTGCACCTTCTGCCAAACGGCATGACCCGCTACCGCATCGCCACCAAGCCCTACTTTCCCTACCCCGGGGAGCGGCTGGCCCGCAGGAAGGGCCTGGGGGGGGAGTTTTATGAGCTCCGCCCCTATGCCCCTGGGGACGAGGTAAGGCGGGTCCACTGGCGGGCTTACGCCAAGACGGGAAGGCTCTACACCCGCCTGGAAACCGCACCCGAGCGAAGCCGCTTTCGCATCCACCTGGACGAAAGCGAAAGCATGCGCCTCTTCGGCAAGCTGGCCTATGGGGAGGAGGTGGCGAGGCTCCTCTTAGGAATCGCCCGCCAGGAGGACGCCCTGGCCCGGCTGGAACGGGGCAGGCCGGAGGCCCTTCGTCCGGGCCGGGGCACCCTGGTCCTCATCACCGACGGGCTAGACCCTTTGCCTTGGCCCAGGGTCCTTCCGAGGCGGGTGGTCCTGGTCCAGGTCCTGGCGCCCGTGGAGCTGTCCCCACCCCTCGAGGCGGCCCTCCTCAGGGATGTGGAAACCGGGGAATCCCTCCCCGTGGGGCCGGAGGAGGTGAAGGACTACCAAAAGGCCCTCGAGGAGCACCTAAAAGCCCTGCGCCTCCTGGCCCTTCTCCGGGGACACTACGCCCTCCTGAAGGTGGGCGAGCCTCCCCTTCCCGCCCTCCTCCGGCAGGGGGTGGTGGAGCCCCTCTAGTCCGCCCCGGCAAACTCCTCGAGCCCTAGGGCCCTTAGCCTTTCAGGATCCACGCCCCCTTCCTCCCACCCCGCAAGCCGCCAGTAGGTGCGCACCCCCTCCCGGAAGGCATGGGGGTCCAGATGGGCCTCGGGGTTGCCCTTCCGGAAGGGCTGGAAGAACCGCTCAGGCAGGCGGTCCTCCTCCGGGCCGATCCCGTGTCGCAGGTTGAAAAGCCGGGTGAGCTGCAAGGTCCTCTCCCCCACCTCCAGCATCTCCTGGGAGGAAAGCCGCCACCCCGTGGTGGCGTAGACCGCCTCCTGCCACTCCTCCGGGGTCCAGGGCACGAAGTCGCACAGCACCAGGCTATTCACGAAGCCCCGCTCCCGGGTCTTGGTCCAGAGCATGCGGATCTTGGCCTCGGAAAGGTCCTCCGGGGGGAGGGGTGCGAAGTCTTCCCCGTAGAAGCGAAGCTCCTTTAGGGCCTTCCCCTCCTTGGCGAAGGCGGTGTCGTGCAGGTTGTGGTTGTGGTCGGCCCCCGTGGGGCTCACCGCATACCCCACCCCCAGGGCCCGCTTGTACCGGGGGTCGTGCATGGGCACCTCCTGGCCCTTTACCTGCATGGCCAGCTCCGGATGCCCAATGGCCTCGGAAAACCGCCTGGACCCCAAGGCCAAGAGCTCCCCAAGCCGCCCCTCCTTGCGGGCCAGCTTCTCTATGGCGGCGATCAAGGCATCCCCGTTGCCGAAGCGAAGCCCCAGGCCCTCGTCGTCCAGATAGCCCTTCTCCACCGCCTCCATGGCCGAGGCTATGGTCACCCCCACCCCGATCACGTCCAGGCCGTACTGGTTGCAAAGGGTGTTGGCCTTGGTGACCGCATAGGGATCCGTTACCCCGCAGGTGGAACCCAAGGCCCCAAGCCCCTCGTACTCCGGCCCCCCGTACTCGGGGCGCACGTCGTACCTGCCGGTGCCCTCAATCCGCACCACCTGCTTGCAGCGGATGGCGCAGGCGTAACAGGTATCCCGGCCAATGCGGATGCCCAGGGCATCCAGGCTGGTGCCGTCCAAGGCCTCGGCCCCTTCCAGGAAACCATCCAGAAAATTGTGGCTGGGAAGAACCCCCCGGAGGTTGAAGGGCTTCACCGTGCCCACGGTGCCCATGGTGACCAGGCCTGCAGCCCTTTCCATGCGCTCCCCTGCCATGCGCCGGGCCAGGGTGGAAAGGAGGGCGGGATCGTGGTAAGCGGGACGCGTGTCCTTCCTGGCCCGGGCGGAGACCGCCTTCAGGCGCTTGGCCCCCATCACCGCCCCCAGCCCCCCCCGCCCGGCGAAGTGGGCCAGGTCGTGGATCACGTTGGCGGTGAGAACCCGGTTTTCCCCGGCGATGCCGATCTGGGCCACGCGGGTGCTGGGCCCGTGCGCCGCCTTGAGGAGGGTCTCCACCTCCAAGGGGTCCTTACCCCAGAGGTGGGAAGCCGGGTAAAGGGCCACCTGGCCCCCCTCGAGGTGAAGGTATACGGGCTCCTCCGCCTGCCCCAGGACCACCAGGGCGTCCAGGCCGGCGTTCTTCATCTCGGCCCCGAAGAACCCCCCGGCCTCCGCATCCCCGTACCCTCCGGTGAGGGGGCTTTTGGCGGCCACGGTGTTGCGGCCCGAGCCAGAGATGGGCGTACCCGTGAGGATGCCGGGGGCAAAGATAAGGGCGTTTTCCGGGCCCAGGGGGTCTCTTCCCTGGGGCACGTGCTTCAGGAGGAGGTAAGCGGAAAGGGCCCTGCCCCCCAGGAACTTCCTCCAAAACGCCTCGCCGTAGCTCTCATACCAGGTCCGTCCCGTGGAGAGATCCACGAAGGCCACGCGGTCGTGATAGCCCTTGGGCATAAGCAAAGTTTAACCCCTGGGGCCTTGACCCCAGGGGTTAAGCCGCCTCCGCTAGCGGGTCTTCCCCGCCAAAAGATCCTCGGCCAGCTTCTGGGCCTTGTCCAGGACGGACTTGGGATCCGCCTTGTTCAAGATGGCCTCCTTGATGGCCTGGCCCAGGATATCAAAACGGATCTGTTCCCACTCCGCCAAGGCCGGCTCAAACCTGGCGTAACGGCCTTGGCGCACGATGGTGGCGAAGTCGGGGTTCTCGGCGGCGTAGGTCTGGTAGACCGCGTCCTTAAGGGCTCCCTCGGTGACCGGCACGTACCCGGTGGCGGTGGCAAAGACCGCCTGGGCCCTGGGGGAAAGGACAAACTGCAGGAAGTCCTTGGCCACCGCCTGCTCCTCCTTGCTGGCCTGGCGGAAGACCACCAGGTTGGTGCCCTGGACCAGGCCGAAACCCGGCTGCCCGGGGGTGCGGCCCGGCAGGGTGGCCACCCCCAGGTCAAACTTGGCCCCCTGGCGGTAGTAGGTGTAGCCGGCGGAGGTATCCACGCTGAAGGCGTAAGGGCCGGAGCCCAGGTTCTGGTTGATGTATCCGGAGGTGATGGCCTTGGCCCACCCCTCCTTCACCCCGTTTTGCAGAAGGGTGAGGGCCTCCACCGCCTCCTTGGAGTTCAGGACCAGCTTGCCGTTTTTCAGGTAGCTTCCCCCCAGGCTATGTACACGTCAAAACCTCCATAGGGCATAACCCCAAGGGACTTCCGCGCCTTCC